>JBKJSX010000220.1:0-2712 GCA_046594375.1 Chitinophagaceae bacterium | reverse complement strand
ATTGTTGGGATAGGAAGAAACAGCAGCAAAGAACCCATGTTCTCTGAAGAAAAAAGATTAAACTGGTTAAAAGAAATTTATAAAAACAATCCGAAAGTTGATGCCATTGCTTATGACGGATTAACCGTTGATTGCTGCAAAACAGTGGGCGCTAATTTTATTTTACGCGGTATACGTTACGTAAATGATTTTGAATATGAGAAAGCTATTGCAGATATGAACCGGAGTTTGGATGGTAAAATAGAAACAGTTTTTCTTACCTGCCTGCCGCAATACACATCAATTGCTTCAACTTTAGTACGCGATGTGATCAGGAATGGAGGAGATGTTTGCCAATTTCTGCCGGAGGTAGTTGGTGCTTCACTTAAAAAATAAAGTAATGTCAATCTGGTTTAATAAATCTTTGGCAGCCGAAAACATAAAACATTTTGGAGAGGCAACGATGGTTTCATATCTCGACATCCAATTCGTAGAATTAGGTGATGACTTTTTAAAACTTTCAATGCCTGTTGATGAAAGAACAAAGCAACCTTATGGCGTTCTGCATGGTGGTGCTTCATGTGTGTTGGCTGAAACAGTGGGAGGCTTTGCTTCAGCGCTCGTAATAGACCTTAATAAATATATCTGCATGGGATTGGATATAAATGCAAATCATGTTCGAAGTGCAAAGAGTGGATTAGTTATCGCCAATTGTACTCCATTGCATCTTGGAAAAACAACACATGTGTGGGATATAAAAATTTATGATGAAGATGAAAAACTTATTTGCATTAGCCGGTTAACAGTTGCCATTCTTGAAAAAAGATAAAACTATTCCTCTTTTACTTTGCTTAAAACTTCAAGGATTGTTTGATATGTATTAGAAGAATATTTTTGAAGGTCTGACTTTTTAATCCACTTAATTTCAGTAATATCTTCTTCTGTTTGAGGGATCAATTTTTGATGATCATCGCATTTCATTTTAAACCAGTGAGACTCTTTTAAAATATGTTTTCCATATTCTGAATAGGTATGATAAGTAGTTGTAATTTTTTCGCCTAATGTAATTTTTTTTAATCCGGTTTCTTCTTCAACTTCTCTTACTGCACATTCCTCAAGGGTTTCGCCTTTATCCAATTTGCCTTTGGGCAGATCCCATTTGCCACGCCTGAAGATCATAAGGATGCTATCTTTAGGATTTGATACAACTCCGCCGGCAGCAGTAATTAAGGTAAAATGTTTGTAAAAGGCTTTTTTTAATTTGGATAAATCTTTATCTAATAATATCCCTGCATGAAATTGCGGCTTAACTATCTCATGTAACAAAGAATTAATTGCTGCGGTTGAAATTTCATCAATAAATACAGCATCAGGGTGGTGCATATATTCCTTGATTGGTGTATCAATCTTATCACAAAGGAAAACGGGTTTATCATCAAAATAAATTTTTATAAACATATATTACCTTAGCGGCATGAATAATAAAAAGACCATTGCTGAAAAACTTCTACAAATTAATGCAATTAAGCTAAGTACTGATAAACCTTTTACATGGGCAAGTGGATGGAAGAGCCCGATATATTGTGATAACCGCAGGAGTCTTTCATTTCCATTAGTTAGAGATATTATTAAAGCGGAAATGTGTGCTGCAATATCAGCGTCATTTCCAAAAGCAAATTTACTTGCAGGAGTTGCTACAGCAGGCATAGCATGGGGTGCAATGGCTGCTGATCAATTAAAACTTCCATACATATATGTTCGTCCCAAGCCGAAAGAACACGGATTGGGTAACCACATTGAAGGCTACTATGAAAAAGAAATGAAGGTTGTTGTAATAGAAGATCTCATCTCTACCGGCAAAAGCAGCCTTGAAGTAGTTAAGGTTTTAAAAAATAGCGGCTTAGAAGTGGCTGGATTAGTTTCTATATTTAATTATGGATTTTATGAAGCTGTTGAAGCCTTTAAAAAGGCAGATGTCAGCTATAGTTCCCTAACAGATTACATTACTCTGATTGCATTAGCTATTGAAACGGGAATCGTTTCAGAGGATGAAGAAAAAACCCTCATGGAATGGAGAGAAAATCCCGCTAAATGGAGAAATACATAATGATTAAAAGAACGAAAACTTATGTTTCCCTTCATAATTTACCGGCATACTCATAAATACATTTGCCTTCCCAAGCTTAATTCTGCCGGTCACTTTCACTGTTACCTCATTTCCTATCATTGTATTCCAGGCATTTTTCAACGCGTTTTTCATATCCATATCAAATTTAATTGGGAGTAGAAAGGTGTCTCTTCGGGGGATATTTATTAAAGTATCAGAAGTGCTGTGTCCCAAAAAATTATTATTGATATAGATGTCCAGTTCGGTCCTTCTTAGTTGGAGCCCAAAATTGTTTGGATTATAATATTGCAGATCTAATGTTATCCTGGAGGCATTGAAGCCCAAATTCTCTAAATGGAAATTTTTGTAATTCTGGTACTCTAATTCTTTAGGAGCGGAGCAACCTGCCATTACAATGGTAAGAAGGAAATTAAAAATTAAACCGGTGTGTTTTTTCATGTAAAATAGTTTTAAAAGTACAGCTAATACTTTTAGTTCTTGAAGCAAATTTTAAATAAAAATCTTACTAAAAATAATTATAATTGATTTATGTGATAAAAGATTAACAGTCATTGAGAAATGATACTTTTAATAGATTAAAAAGGTAAAATATATAACAGTAAATA
>JBKJSX010000037.1:0-6765 GCA_046594375.1 Chitinophagaceae bacterium | reverse complement strand
TTGTGGTGTTTGTGATAATTGTATAAATGAAAAAAATATTATTATCAGCAAAACTGAATTTGAAAATATTGTAGCCGAAATAAAAAAATTAGCATATCAACCTGTTGCATCTAACGTACTGTTGCAAAATCTAAATACTTTTAAAAAGGAAAAAGTATGGAAAGTGCTTAATTATTTACAGGGAGAAAATAAGATCAGTATAACTCTGGAAGGGTTGGTAGTTAGAACCAAACATATCTAAAATAAAAAAGGGACCCAGATAGAAATCTAGTCCCGCTTTAAAATCCAATATCCTATGAAAAACCGAGACAAAGATAAGGAGAAAATACTCTTATGCAAGGGAATTTTTAAAAAAAACAAAAATACCGTGTAATCACGGTATTTAATACCACCAATCAGCTTCAACCAGCTTAAAACCAGCTACTTGCTTTTTTATTTGAACTCCTGGAAGCTCTTCCACCCAAACCCAGCGAACCTAATAATGAACGTACAATTGTGTTACCTGCTGTACGTATAATACTTTTTGTAACGCTACTATTTGCCACTTTTTCAAAAGTGCTTTCTTCCTGTTTCGCATCTTTTTTAGTTTTTGCAACTTCGGGAGGGTTATCAGCCGCCTGTTGCAATTTTGCTGTAAGCATTTCATACGCACTTTGGCTATCGATAGCCTGGTTATATTTAGCCGTAAGTTTTGATTTGCTTACTATGTTATCAATCTCCCCATCAGTTAACACATCCATTCTACTCCGTGGTGCCAACATCATTGTGGCAGCAAGCGGTGTAGGGATACCCTTTTCATTTAATAATGTTACAAGGGCTTCGCCGATCCCCAATTGAGTAATCAGGTCTTCAGTTTTATAAAATTTTGTTTCCGGATAATTTTCTGCGGTTTGTTTTATTGCTTTTCTGTCAATTGCTGTAAATGCCCGCAATGAATGCTGGATCTTTAAACCCAGCTGCCCTAAAACACTCGCCGGAATATCCATCGGGTTTTGTGTACAAAAATAAATACCAATCCCTTTGGAGCGGATAAGCTTTATGATAGTTTCAATCTCTTCCAATAATGCAGTACTTGCTTCCTGGAAAATAAGATGGGCTTCATCAATAAATATGATAAGCTTAGGTTTATCAAGATCCCCAGCCTCAGGAGATGATGCATACAATTCTGCAAGCATTTGCAACATAAAGGTGGAAAATAGTTTAGGGCGGTCCTGCATATCAGTTAACCTTAATACACTTATCATTCCTCTACCATCATCACTTATGCGCATCAGGTCTTCTACCTCAAAACTTTTTTCACCAAAAAACACATCAGCGCCCTGCTGTTGCAGTTCTATCACTTTGCGTAAAATAGTACCGGTTGAAGTTGTTGAAATATTTCCATACGATTTTTGCAAATCTGCTTTCCCTTCGTTACCTACATATTGAAGCACTTTTATAAAATCTTTCAGATCTAGCAAAGGCATTTTATTATCATCACAATATTTAAATATCATTGCAACAACTCCCCCCTGTGTATCATTTAATCCTAAAATTTTTGTCACCAATACAGGACCAAATTCGCTAACTGTTGCTCTAAGCCTTAATCCTTTTTGCTCACTTAGGGTAAGCAAGTCAACAGGAAATTGTGCAGGCTTGTATTCCATTTTTAATGCTGTATAACGGCCTGTAATTTTATCATTGGCTGTTCCCGCAGCACCTATGCCGCTTAAGTCTCCTTTTATATCCATTAATAAAACAGGAACACTTGCATCGCTTAAACCTTCAGATATCATCTGAAATGTTTTTGTTTTACCAGTACCGGTTGCGCCTGCCACAAGGCCATGCCTGTTCAAAGTTTTAAGAGGAAGAAATATTTCAGCTTCAGGAATTACTTCACCGTCCAGCATCGCTGCCCCGATCTTTATTGATTCTCCTTTAAAAGTATAACCGTCTTTTATTTGTTTTAAAAAATCTTCTTTATTTGCCATGATAATTTTTTATGAAAGTTAAATGAAAATCTGTTTTAAACATTAATCCGTTTAATAGTTTATCTAATTAAAGTTTATTTGGATTACCCTATAATTAATTATGTATTAAAAATTGGGCATAGATATGGCTGTAATAGATTTTTTATTGTTTTGCCAAAAACCGAATACCTTTATTTTATATTAAATACTTTTTATGGATAATAAAAAACCAAAAATTCTTCTTTGCGAAGATGATACAAACCTCGGTATGGTTTTAAAAAATTACCTGGAACTTAATGATTATGATGTTGTGCTGGAAAGAGATGGAAGACTTGGACTTGCTGCTTTTCAACGTGAAAAATTTGAGATTTGTTTGCTTGATGTAATGATGCCAAACATGGATGGCTTTACAGTTGCAGAAGAAATCCGCGACGTTGACCCGGATATGCCATTGTTCTTTATTTCTGCAAAAACAATGAAGGAAGATATTATACAGGGCTATAAACTTGGCGCTGATGATTACATCACCAAACCTTTTGATAGTGATGTATTGTTACATAAAATAAAAGCGATCTTAAAGCGTAATGAAGAATTGCACAGGGAAGAAGCCAATGCTGAATACGACTTGGGAAAATATCATTTTAATCCACGCCTTCGCCAGTTAACAGCGGATAAACAAACACAAACTTTATCTCCCAAAGAAAATGAGTTATTAAAAATGCTTTGTGAGTATAAGAATGATCTGTTGGCAAGAGATGCGGCTCTTAAAAAGATATGGGGAAGTGATACTTATTTTAATGGAAGAAGCATGGATGTTTATATTGCCAAGCTTCGCAAATATTTAAAAGACGATACAACAATTGAGATTGTGAATATCCACGGAAACGGCTTTAGGCTGGTAGTACAGGAATAAAGGTGTGAACTGGGATTTGTGGAATTAAAAAGATTAATGGGAAAGCTAATACTTTTCCATTTTTTATTTTAACCTTCTAAGAAAATAACAACGGTAAACCACCACTTCCATATGGTTTTTTACCAAGATGCTCATACGCTTTTGGAGTAACTTCTCTTCCCCGCGGAGTGCGCATTAAAAATCCTTCCTGTATTAAAAATGGTTCATACACTTCTTCCAGCGTTCCTGTTTCTTCTCCCACTGCTGTTGCTATAGTTGTAATTCCAACTGGGCCGCCTTTAAATTTTTCAATAATTACCGAAAGTATTTTATTGTCCATTTCATCCAGACCATGCTCATCTACATTCAGCGCTTTTAAAGCGTGTTCTGTTATTGCAAGATCAATAGTTCCATTGCCCAGCACTTGGGCAAAATCTCTAACTCTTCTTAATAGTCCATTGGCAATACGTGGTGTTCCGCGGCTTCTTCCTGAGATCTCTGTTGCAGCATCGGAAGTTATTTTAGTGTTTAAAATAGCTGATGATCGTAAGATTATTTTTTGCAGTGTAACAGCATCATAATATTCCAGTCTTGATTTTATGCCAAAGCGGGAAAGCAACGGCGAAGTAAGTAAACCGCTTCGTGTGGTTGCACCGATCAATGTAAATGGATTTAAATTTATCTGAACGCTGCGTGCATTAGGGCCGGTATCGATCATAATGTCAATACGATAATCTTCCATGGCTGCATACAAATATTCTTCAACCACATTGCTCAGCCTGTGTATTTCATCAATAAACAAAACATCATTGGCTTCAAGGTTTGTAAGCAGCCCGGCAAGGTCTCCAGGCTTTTCAATAACAGGCCCGCTTGTTTCTTTAATATTCACTCCTAGTTCGTTGGCGACGATCCTGCTCAAGGTTGTTTTGCCCAGTCCCGGAGGTCCATGAAATAAAACATGATCTAATGCTTCACCTCTAAGTTTTGCAGCTTTAATAAATATGCGAAGGTTCTCAATTATCTGTGGCTGTCCAGAAAATTCTTCAATAACTGAGGGTCGGATATTGTTCTCAAATTCTTTATCTGCAGCAGTTAATAATTCCTTTGCTGTATTTAAATTTTGATTGGGCATTTATATATCTTTATGAGCTTTGTAAAACTAAACATTAAAACTAAAATCAATTACAATGAAGATCGGAATTATTGGTACCGGTGTTAATTGGTAATACTTTAGGCACTGCATTAATTGCCAAAGGACATGGTTTGAGGAAAAAACATTTTGAATTGTTTCGATAAGAGAAATATGGTTAACCAATGTAAGAGTTGGCTGCATTTCATGATAACTTTATTTGGAAATCCGAAAACATAATTGACCTTGGCACTTAACAAATTCACGCGGTACCGAACAGCTATTACCAATATGGATAAGATTTTGGGGAGTACTAGGTACGGGTAATTATAATTTAAAATAGTACGCTAACGGTGAATGCAAAAAAATTACATTCACAGAACAATCTTAACCTTTCAGCAGCACATTTCACCATTAATAAAATGCAGCCACAAATTAGACTCTTAAAAAAGTAAATTTACCTCTTGAAAATTAATCTTAGATATTGGATTTGCCAGATAGCTGGTTGGGGTGGGTGGACAATTTTAAACGTATTCTTCGCCTATCAGTTCGCTTACAAAATGTATTTTTCTCCTCCTGAAAAAGAGCGTTTATTTCTAATAGATATGTTTGTTGAGTTTCTTTGGGCAATACTGGCGACTCACTTATTAAGGCTGGCATTAAAAAAAATTCAATGGATTCGCTTCCCTTACCGGAAGATTATCATACTTTTTATTTCAGGGATCTTTTTAACCGCCCTGCTCTGCTATTATGGTCCGAAAGTAACCGCGATGCTCACTAACACCTCATTAATAGAATATGAGAAAAAAGATGCATTAAAAAGTGCCATTGTAAGAGAAAAAGAATTGAATGTAGCCGGTACTGATTATTATTTGACCATGCCTGCTAACTCCGTTCTATCTGATACTTCTAAAAGCGCTGTTAATGTATTGGCAGCTATTTCAATTAAAAAAAATACAGGATGGTATCGAAATGCAAATGGCCAATGGCAATATGAAAATCAGCATAAGGGAAGATTTTGGTGGGAGATAATTTTTACTTTTATACTATCTGCTCTTTGGGTTTTGCTATACATGGTTTGGCATTTTGTTGAAAAGAACCGTAACGACCAGGTGGCCCGACTAACGCTTGAAAAAACGGTAAAGGAACTCGAAGTAAAAACCATAAAGTCTCATATCAATCCCCATTTTATATTCAACTCATTAAACAGCATCCGGGCTTTGGTTGACGAAAATCCACAACGGGCACGCACAGCTATAACTGAGCTTTCTAATATTTTACGAAGCAGTATGCTGGTAGAAAAAATGGAAACGGTTCCGCTGCATAAAGAACTGGATATCGTAAAAGATTATCTTGCTTTGGAACAGATGCGATTTGAGGAGAGATTAAGAGTAGAATTGAAAATTGATGATGACACGCTTGATCAACCTGTGCCACCAATGATGTTACAGACGTTGGTTGAAAATGCAATTAAGCATGGAATAAGTAAAAACATCAATGGAGGATATGTAAAGATCTGCTCTGATTTTACCGGAAATAATCATGAATTGGTTGTTCAAAATTCAGGTCAATTAAATGGAGAAGTTAACGAGGACGGATTTGGAATAAAATCTACACACGATCGCCTGAGGTTTCTTTACCATGGCAAAGCACGTTTCGAAATTAAAAACGTTAACGGCAATATGGTGGAATGCAAAATAATTATGCCGGTAAATTATTAATAAATCATTGGGTCAGTTAGTCAGTAGTCATTTTTTAAATTTTATTTATTTTACTTATTGACCCATTGACTTTTGATTAAGCAACAACGTAAAAATATTGTATGAAAGCTATCATTATTGATGATGAACGTTTAGCACGAAATGAGTTAAAAAAATTGTTGGAAGAATTTCCTGAAGTGGAAGTAATAGGCGAGGGCGCCAATGCCAATGAAGGAATTGAAATAATTGAAGCCCTTAGTCCCGACCTGGTATTTTTAGATATACAGATGCCAGGCAAAACAGGGTTTGATATGCTTACTGAATTAGAAAGAGCGCCGCATGTAATTTTTGTAACCGCATACGATGAATATGCTCTTAAAGCATTTGAAGTAAACGCCCTTGACTATTTGATGAAGCCTGTAGAGCCAAAACGCCTTGCTGATGCGTTGATGAAGGTGAAGCAAAAAGATGAAGAAGAAAGATTATCCTATTCAAATATGAACCGTGACATGCTCGGTGAGCATGACCAGGTTTTTGTTAAAGATGGGGAGCGTTGCTGGTTTGTAAAACTTTCTGATGTTCGCCTTTTTGAAAGTGTTGGCAATTATGCAAAATTATTTTTTGCCGGTAACAAACCTCTTATTTTAAAATCGCTTAACTCTTTGGAAGAAAGATTGGATGATAAAGTTTTCTTTAGAGCTAACCGAAAGCATATAGTAAATCTGAGGATGATAGATAAAATAGAGCCTTACTTTAACGGAGGCTTACTTCTTGACTTGCATGGAGGAGAAAAAATAGAAGTAAGCCGCAGGCAGGCAGTAAAGTTTAAAGAAATGATGAGCCTTTAGAAAAGTAGTTATTAAAAAGTTGAGAAGTAAAAAGTAAAGAAGACATTGCACAGCCCCAGTTTTAACGCTGGCAAAAAAGTAATCACAAATTTTAATATAAAATAATTATTTGAACGCATTGGTTTGTGTCTTCACAAACCAATTTTATTAAACGAAGTATGAAAAAATGTATTCGACAATTTCTTATTACCTGTTATGTTGTTTTTGTTCTTAATAATTTATCTGCGCAATCAATTGATAAAATAAT
>JBKJSX010000026.1:0-2503 GCA_046594375.1 Chitinophagaceae bacterium | reverse complement strand
TTAGGTTTGGCAGCATTGTTTATCCAGGAAGCAAGAATTACTGGAAATTATATGTATTACGATGCAGCGGCAATGAAATATGTAAACAATGTTTTAAAAACTGACTCGTCTAATTTTGATGCTTTAATTTATAAATCACTTATCTATTTATCGCAGCATCATTTTGCAGATGGTTTATCAACTGCACAAAAAGCACAACAGATAAATCCGTACAATGCTTTTGTATATGGAATCTTAATTGATGGAAATGTTGAAATGGGATATTATGATTCGGCTGTTGCAAGTTCTGATAAAATGGTTTCCATCAGGCCAGACCTTCGTTCTTATTCACGTATTTCGTACCTGCGGGAAATTTATGGTGATTACCCGGGATCTATAGATGCCATGAAAAGAGCTGTTGAAGCAGGCGCAGCCGGCGAAGAATCAACCGAGTGGGCTCGCGTGCAACTGGGATTGTTATTCGAGAAAACGGGTGATTTAAAAAATGCTGAAATATGTTATCAAGTTGCTTTACAGGTAAGGCCTGATTATGCTTATGCATTGGCAGGATTAGCACGGATAGCTGCTGCATCAAAGGATTATAGTAAAGCGCTCCACTATTATTTAAAAGCAGATTCACTGGTTTCGGATTATTCATTTAAAGAAGAAATGGTTGATCTATATAAATTAACCGGCGATAAACAAAAGGCTGATGCAACCGCAAAAGAAGTAATTGAAAATTTAAGTAATGCAGCCACCAAAGGAAACAGCGATGAGAACATTGGCCATTATGCTGACCGTGAATTGGCTTATGCTTATTTAAAAATAAATGATAATAATAAAGCTTTTGAACATGCAATGCTGGAGTATAACCGCAGACCGGAAAATATAGATGTTAATGAAACTTTAGCGTGGATATATTATAACAAAGCAGATTACACAAATGCTTTAAAATATATAACCGTTGCATTAAAAACAAAGTGTAAAAATCCAACCTTACTTTCCCGGGCAGGATTGATTTATAATAAAGCGGGAGATAAGGTAATGGCTAAAACATTATTGCAACAGGCATCAGTAAATAATCCAAATATCAACACTGAATTAAAAGAAGAAAGTTTAAAGACTTTAAACAGTTTATAACTTCTCAAAGGCAGTTCTTTTAGCTGCACAACAATGATATAATTTTTTTTATAAGAGATGAGGCAATCAATATTTTTTATACGCTCATTTTTTTGCTTATCGGCACTTATAATAATATCAGATGTTTCCTGGGGGCATACAATAAATTATGCGTTGGAAAAAGCGCCTACCGGAAATGTTATTTGGTATTATTTAAAATTGGGCTATCGGCATATACTGCCCGAAGGATTTGATCACATATTATTTGTTGTTGGTCTTTGTCTTTTAAGCAATAAAATAAAAGTAATTTTTTGGCAGGCTACAGCTTTCACAGTTGCTCATTCCATTACGCTTGCATTAAGTATGAAAAACATTATTGTGGCCCCCAGTGCGGTTGTAGAGCCGATCATTGCGTTGTCAATAATTTTTGTTGCAGTAGAAAACTTAGTTTTAACAGAACTAAAACCCTGGCGAATCATTGTTGTTTTTATGTTTGGTTTGATACATGGGTTAGGCTTTGCCAGTGCATTAAACGAAATAGGATTGCCAAGAAATAAATTTGCAACTTCAATACTTTCTTTCAATGTTGGTGTAGAACTCGGACAGGTAACAATCATACTTCTCGTATTCGGTTTAATCATCTCACGCTTTGGAAAAAAAGTTTGGTACCGGCAACGAATTGTTTATCCACTCTCTATCTGTATTGCATTAATTGCGGCATATTGGGCTTATGAGCGGATGATAGCAATAATTTAATTTGAAGGATAAGTTTTTTGGTATTAAACTTAGCTTTACTTTAGCGTCAAGTTGCAAACTGCAGGTATTGTTATCTCGTAATTGTTCCTACACTTTTAAATCATAAATTAATATAAAATATATGCTATCTACAATTTCAAATCAAACACTTTTGCTGGCAATGCCCGGAGGATCAGAATGGATATTAATTCTTGTTGTTATCCTATTATTTTTTGGAGGTAAAAAGATACCTGATCTTATGAAAGGAATAGGTAAAGGAGTTCGTGAATTTAATGATGCTAAAGGCAATGTTAAGGATCAGATTGCTGAGGGTATGAAGGAAAAAGATGTTGTGGTTCCTCAGCCTGTTGTATTGCAAAAATAATTACAATACTCTTTTATTGTAAAAGCCTGTCTGTATTTCAGACAGGCTTTTTTTTATACCCATAAAAAATTTTTTAAAGAGGTGATCGGAATTTTTTCGGATTGCTACTACTTTTCATTAACATGGAAAGAAAAAATGGTTATGTATTGCTACATAACCATACTTATAAAACTAAAAGTGAGAAATATTATACTATGAACGGATCTACAATTGTAAGAACCTGAGCCTTGGTTAATGTCTCATCAAATGATTCTGATGCTGCCTTATCTGTGATAAAACCATTAC
>JBKJSX010000025.1:0-3075 GCA_046594375.1 Chitinophagaceae bacterium | reverse complement strand
AATACTTTTTTGAATATCCGAAACAGATAGCGATGACGTGTTGGTTGCAAAAATTGTTTTGTCATTATTTATTTCTGCAAGCCGGTTGAATAAAGAAACTTTTGCATCTACATTTTCAATGATCGCTTCAATGATAACATCTGCATTGCAATCAGTAATATCTTTTACAAATTTTATTCGCTGAAAGATTTTTTCTTTTTCTTCACCAGAAATTTTTTGCTTGTCAACTAAGTACTGAAGATTTTTTTGAATGCCTGCTGTAGCTTTTTCAAGAACAGGTTCATTTACATCAAACAAAATTGTATTAAACCCGCTTTGCGCTGCTACCTGTGCAATACCGCTTCCCATTGTTCCTGCGCCGCAAATGCAAATTGTTTGAACCATGATTTATAGGATTAATGATGAACTGGAGTAAAGAAGTTGTCATTTCGTAAAGTCCCTTTAGAAGTCGGGATTTATACCGCACCCGTAAACTGTTTCAAAAATCTAAGATCGTTTTCACTAAACAAACGCAGATCTTTTATCTGGTATTTAAGCATTGCAATTCTTTCTATGCCCATACCAAAAGCAAAGCCTGAATATTTATTGCTGTCTATACCACAATTCTCCAACAATTTTGGATGCGCCATTCCGCAGCCCAAAATTTCTACCCAGCCGGTATGTTTACAAATGTTACAACCCTTGCCACCACATATCAAACAACTGATATCCATTTCTGCACTTGGCTCAGTAAAAGGAAAGTAAGAGGGACGAAAACGAACCTTTACATCTTTGCCGAACATTTCCTGAACAAAGAAATAAAGCGTTTGTTTAAGATCAGCGAATGAAACATTTTCAGCAATGTATAAACCTTCTACCTGGTGAAAAAAACAATGTGCCCTTGCACTTATAGTTTCGTTTCGGTACACTCTGCCGGGGCAAATAATTCTTATTGGCAATTTTCCTTTTTCCATTTCACGTACCTGAACATTGCTGGTATGTGTACGCAGCAGCCAGTCTGGGTTTTGCGAAATATAAAATGTATCCTGCATGTCCCTGGCAGGATGATCTTCGTGAAGATTGAGTGCAGTAAAATTATGCCAGTCATCTTCAATCTCCGGGCCTTCAGCAACTGCAAAACCAAGACGTTGAAAAATAGATATGATCTTATTTTTTACAATATTTATTGGATGACGGCTTCCGATTGGAAGTGGATCGCCGGGGAGAGTGAGATCGATTTCGTTAGCTGTTTCCGGTAACTGGTCACCGCCAACTCTTTTAAATTCTTCAAATCTGTTTTCTGCAAAAATTTTAAACTCATTTACTATCAGTCCAAACTCACGTTTTCTTTCATTAGCAACGTTTTTCATTTCGGCCATCACACTTTTAACTATTCCTTTTGTTCCTAAATATTTTATGCGGAATGTTTCTGCAATATCTTTTTCAGCAGAAAATTCAGTGATCTCCTTTTTGTAAATATCTATCTGTTGTAACAACTCATCCATAAGTGCAAAAGTAAGTGAGAAGGTTGATTTTAAATAAAGTACAAAATCTCAAATCCAAAAATCATAAGTCTGCAATTTATCTTTTAGGTTTGTTGCAAATTATAAAATAATAAATGTACGATCTGCACGAGTTTTTAGAGCCCATAAATCCGGCATCCTTCAACCATGACAAAGGATATAATGATGGACAATTAGCAAACTTTATTTCAGCCTACGAAGTGGAATTGCCCGACCTTGATGAAACAGATATTGTTTTGGTAGGCATAAACGGGCATGAGACTATGAAGGATAATAATGCTGCCGATGCCATAAGAAAACATTTTTATCAATTGCATTATTGGCATACCGATGTAGAAATTGCTGATATCGGGAATATAAAAGCCGGAGCCACCATTAACGATACGTATGCCGCAGTAAAAACTGTTTTGGCAGAATTGCTGAAGATGAAAAAAACGGTTGTACTGCTTGGAGGAAGCCACGATATTACTTTAGCCCAATATGCTGCTTATAAAGAGTTGCGCCAAATTATAGAGGCAAGTGTTATTGATGCAACCATAGATTTGAGAAGTGAGTCGAGAGTTAGAAGTGAAAATTTTTTAATGGAGATGCTTACAGGCGAGCCAAATTTTGTAAAGCATTATAATCATATCGGATTTCAAAGTTATTTTGTTCATCCCCGAATGCTTGAAACAATGGATAAACTGCGCTTTGATTGTTACCGGGTGGGCATGGCAAAGGAAAATATCGAAGAGATGGAACCGGTGATACGAAACTCCAATATGGTGAGCATTGATATTTCTGCAATAAAATCCAGTGATGCACCGGCAAACAATTGCAGCCCAAATGGTTTTACCGGCGAAGAAGCTTGTATGCTCACACGCTTTGCTGGCATGAGCGCTGCACTAAGTTCCATGGGAATTTATGGGTATGATCCCGCCATTGATGTAAATGAATTAACTGCAAAACAGATCTCACAAATGCTTTGGTATTTTATTGATGGAAAAAGCCGCAACAAGCAGGAAGCTATCCCCGAAGACAAACATAATTTTAATGAGTACCACACTGCGTTCACTGATATGGACACAACTTTTTTGCAAAGTAAAAAAACGGGAAGATGGTGGATGCAGTTGCCCAATAAAAAACTGATCGCATGCAGTTATAAAGATTATGTGAATGCAAGTAATAACGAGATCCCCGAAAGATGGCTCAGGGCACAGGAGAGGCAATGAACCCCCATCCCCTAAAGGGGTGAATTATTAAATGCCTCATTAAAGTTTGAAGAAGATCTAATGCTGAAAAGTAAAAACATAAAGTTGAAGTTATTCAAATGCCCGGCCTCCCTCTCTGCAGGAGAGGGAACGAGGGTGAGGTTTCTTGTTTTTCTTATTTCTTGTTTCTTATTTTCCTGTTCAGTCTCAAAACAAATATCAAAACAAGCTAATACATTTTTATTAAAAGATTCTGTGCTGGTAAATGGGCAGATAGGTATTAGTATTTATGAAGCTGCAACCGGAAAATATTGGTACAATTACCAGGCTGAAAAATATTTTGTTCCGGCTAGCAATACCAAACTTTTCTCATTATATGCAGG
>JBKJSX010000163.1:0-7446 GCA_046594375.1 Chitinophagaceae bacterium | reverse complement strand
TATCCATGGAAAAATGGTAATCGTTCTTTCCAATTGATGTTCTTTTGCTCTTTGCAGGTCTTCCTTATTATCAAAGAAAACTTCCCAATGATCCATGCTAAAAAGTTCCATCGCCATGCTGGCAACTTCTGCAATTTCCATGGGATATTCTTTAAAAGCGCTAAGCTCTAAATCGTGTGTTAGAAAAGATTGAACTGCATGTCCGCCTTCATGCACCATTGTAGTTACGTCATGCATTTGCCCGGCGGCATTCATAAAAATAAAAGGTGCGCCACTTTCAGCCAAAGGACAATTATATCCACCTGGTGCCTTGCCCTTCCGGCTTTCCAGGTCGAGGTGTTTCATCACATTCATCTGCACTAAACAGTCTCCAAAAAATGGGCGGAGTTGTGTAAAGCATTCTATCGACTTATCAATAAGTTCTTCAGAAGTTTTAAAAGGAGTTAACGGTTGTGTGCCTTCAGGCTCTGCTTCCACATCCCAGGGACGAAGATCAGTAAGTTGTAATTTCTCTTTTTTCTTTTGATAAATTTTATTCACAAGAGGAAGTACATGCTTGCTAACTGCTTCATGAAAGTTGAAACAATCTTCTTTTGTATAATCAAATCGTCCAAGCTCTTTAAACCTGTAATCCCTGTAGTTTTCAAACCCTGCATTCACGGCAATTTGATGGCGCTTTTTTATCAGTTCTGAATAAAGATCATTCAGTGCATCTTTATCCTGTAATCTTCTTTCATTTATTTTCCTGTAAACTTCTTCCCGCAAATTCCTGTCGTGGCTTTCTAAAAATTTAGCCGCCTGTTGTAAAGTGTATTCTTCACCATTTACTTCTATCATCATCTTGCCACAGATAACACCGTACTGTTGCTGCATTACCGCCAACTCGGATTGTAGTGGAACATTTTCTTCCCTAAAAAGCTCAATGCTTTTTTTAACTGAACGCAGGTAAGTAAAATATTTTTCTTGCTCTAACTCTTTTGTAAAAGGAGAATTGATAAGTTTCTTATTTAATGCATCAGCATAGGGTTGTATCATCGGCTGAATCTCCATGCAAAAAAAATTAAATGCCTCTTCCAGTTTTTTATCTGTTGTATCACAGGTCATCTTTATCTGGCGCCAGCAGGCATCTTCGCTGATAATGGCTTCCAGCTCACTTGTATCTTTCAGCCATTTCTCTAAACTTTCTTTTGAAGTAATTTCTTTTTCAAGAAGTTCTTTAAAAAAAGGTTCAATGGTTTCCCACTTATCTACAACAAGATCTTTTGGTAAAAAAAAGCGCTCAATTTTTTTTATATCTGCCGATGCAGTCATGTTCATCCGTTTATTTGTTTATCCGTTTATTTGTTTATTTGTTTATAGCAAATCACACATCACACTTTGCACATCGCAAATAGATCTACTTGGTGGATTCTTTTTGAGGAACGGGAGTTACATCTTTTATTTCTTCTATCACGCTTTCAGAATTTCCTTCAACTTCTCCTTCTTCTTCTACCGGTTGTTTTATCTCAATATTATTATCAGTTAATATGCCATACCATTTTACTATTTTCTTCATATCACTGGCATACACTCTGTCAAAATCCAGGTCGGGGTAAACTTTCTCGAAATAACTTTTTAAAGCAGCGCCATCTGCTTTTTCATCAGGCAAGGCTTCCTTGCTGTTTTTTATTTCCTTAAAAACATCAGCTAACACTGTATTGTCTTTTACTGTATAAATTTCGATGCTCTCAAGGTGTGTAAAGTTATGTACGCGGTTGCTTACAAATTTGGTGCTTTTATCTTCCAGCGACTTTACTACTGCGCCATCTGCTTTGGAAGCTACCAATTCAAACAATCCGCTTAATCCTGTTACTGAAATGATCTTACTATAATCCATATTTTTCTTTTTAGAGGCTGCAATTTAAACCACATCGGCGTAAAATGGGTACAAAAATTTATCAGGACAGACTTTATGAAATAAACTTTATCGTTTTTGCTTAGTCTTAACAACTGTTCGCATTTAAAAATCAACTTAACGTGAAGATCTTAACCCCCGGAATTGTTTCCTGTTTATTATTTTTTGCTATTCCTACAGCTAACGCTCAAACAGTTAAAGGTATTCTTGTAGATGAAAGTGACAATTCACACATTGCCGGTGCCACCGTAAAACTTATTAATCGTTCCGATTCTTTACACAAAGATTCCTCAACAGCATATACCACTATTAGCAATAAGAATGGTGTTTTTATTTTTACCAAAGTCATTCCTAAATTATATCATCTATCAGTAGAATCTGTTGGGCTTGGCAAATATCAAGTTACATTGTCGGTAAAAGATAGCATGGTTACAGACCTTGCAACAATCTCAATTTCTAAAACTTCAAAAATTTTAAATGAAGTTGTTATTACAGCAAACGCACCGCAGGTAAAGCAAAAAGCGGATACGCTGGAATATTCTGCCAGCCAATTTAAAGTTAACCCTGATGCGAATGTAGAAGATCTTATAAAGAAGATGCCCGGCGTTACTGTTGATAAAGCAGGAGCGGTAACAGCCCAGGGTGAGCAGGTAAAAAAAGTTACCGTAGATGGAAAAGATTTTTTTGGCGATGATGCTACTGCAGCATTGCGCAATTTGCCGGCAGAAATAATTGATAAGATACAGGTATTTGATAAGCTTAGCGACCAGGCAGCCTTTACGGGATTTGATGATGGCAACTCACAAAAATCCATCAATGTTGTTACCAAGGTAAACATGCGAAACGGACAGTTTGGAAGAATGTATGCAGGGTATGGAACTGACAGCCGCTATAATGCAGGGGGCAATGTGAGCTTTTTTAAAGGGAACAGGCGCCTTTCATTTGTTGGGCTATTTAATAATATCAATCAACAAAATTTTTCATCGCAGGATCTACTTGGTGTAACAAGTAGTGGTGGAGGTGGAAATCGAGGCGGCGGAAATCGTGGTGGTGGTGGAGCAGGTGGTAACCGTGGTGGCGGTGGCGGTAATTTTGGTGGTGGCAACTTTGGCGGACAACAAAACTTTTTAGTAGGACAACAAAATGGAATTAGCAAAACAAATGCAATTGGTATTAACTACTCAAACCAGTTTGGTAAAAAATTAACGCTTACCGGAAGTTATTTTTTTAATAACACCAACAATGCAAATTATCAAATAACCAATAGTGCAACAACGCTGCGTGCAGATAGCGCCCTTTATTACAGGGATACAACAAACTCTGCCAGCAACAATTACAACAACAGGGTAAATTTAAGATTGGAATATAAAATTGATTCTGCAAATTCACTAAGCATTAGTCCTTCTATTTCATTTCAAAAGAATAACAGTAGCTCTCTTACATCGGCTTCTCAAGCTTATGATGATTTGTTTAGCAAGAGTAAATTAATTAACCGATCTACCAGTTCATACAGCGCCGTGACTTCAGGCTATAATTTTAATAACACCGTTTTATTCCGGCATGCTTTTGTAAAGAAAGGAAGAACAATTTCTTTGGGCGTAAATACAAGTATAAATCACAAGCTGGCAGACTCTTACACAAGATCGAATACAAAATCTTATAAGAATGGTGTGACCTCTAAAGATTCCACCACAGACAGGTTTGTAGATTATCTTACCAATGGTAATACCAATTCTGTTAATCTTGCTTATACCGAACCTGTTGGCAAAAAAGGACAGTTGCAAATAAACTACAATCCATCTTTTACTACCAACAAAGCAGATCAGCAAACTTATTTGTTTGATCCCATCGGCAAAAATTACAGCGTATTTAATACACAGCTCTCTAACAAATTCAATAATACTTATAACACACAAAACGCTGGCGTAACCTATCGTATAGGGGACAGGGATAACCAATTTTCTGCAGGCGTTAGTTTTCAAAATTCTAATTTAAAAAGCGAACAGGTATTTCCAAAAACGTTAACCGTAAATAAAAGTTTTACTAATGTATTGCCTAACCTGCAGTTAAGAAAAAAACTATCTGCAAAAACCAGCATTAATATTTTTTTCAGAACATCCGTTAATTCGCCATCGGTAACCCAATTGCAAAATGTTGAGAACACCAATAATCCGTTAAACATAAGTACCGGCAATCCTGATCTTAAACAGCAATACACAAGCTCATTGGTTACGCGTTTTACTTTTACAAATACTTTAAAGGGGCAAAGTTTTTTTGCAAATATTTTTGTTCAACAGGCTAACAACTATGTTACGAATGCTACCTTTTTTAATAACCGCAAAGATTCAATCTTAGAGTCCGGTTACCGCCTGGATACAGGTGTTGTGCTAACAAAACCAATTAACCTGAGTGGGTATTTAAACATCCGTTCTTTTTTAACTTACGGTGCGCCCTTAAAATTTATAAGGAGTAATATTAATTTAAATGCCGGCGTTACGTACAGCAAACTGCCGGGTGCAACCAATTATATAAAATATCTAAAGGATAATTATGTATATAATGCAGGTGCTGTTTTATCAAGCAACATCAGCCAGTACATTGATTTTAATTTATCTTATAACACCAGTTACAACATAATAACACAGCAGCCAACCAACCAATTAATAAGTTCATCAGCAGGTATACAGTTCAATCTGCTTACAAAAAAAGGACAGTTTTTACAGAACGATCTAAACAACCAGAGCTACCGTTATCAAAACGGAACTCCTAATGTAAATTTCTGGTTATGGAATCTGGCTATAGGCCAAAAGTTTTTAAAAGATCAGAAAGGCGAATTAAAGCTTTCTGTGTTCGATCTTTTAAAGCAAAACAAAAGTGTGACAAGAACTGTTTCGGGAAATTATGTTGAAGATGTGCAGAGCCAGGTTTTACAAAGATATTTTATGCTCACCTTTACTTACAAATTGAAAAATTTTGGAACACCCGCAGCCCGTGCCGAAAATAACAGGCAAAGAGAAGACCGGGGTTTTTAGTAAATAATTATTGATAGCCTGTTAGTATCTTTATTTTTTTCAACAGTACATGACCATAGCAGAAGTAACTGATAACAGCAGCGCAAAAAAATTTATTGAGCTTCCGAGAAAGCTGTATAAAAATGATCGCAATTTTATCTCTCCTCTCGATAAGGATATAGAAGCGGTATTTGATCCGGCGCTTAATAATTTTCATTCTCACGGAATTATTAAACGTTGGATAGCACTGGATGATAAAGGAGAAACTGTTGGTCGTATTTCCGCTTTTATCAATCATCAAAAAAATAAAAATCCTGATTTTATAATTGGCGCAATTGGTTTTTTTGAAAGCATTAATGATACGGCAACCGCATTCCTTTTATTTGATACTGCAAAGAAGTGGCTTCAGCAAAACAATGCAAAGGCCATGGATGGACCCATAAATTTTGGCGAAAATGACAAGTACTGGGGGTTGCTGGTAGAAGGTTTTGTGCCTCCAAGTATGGGGATGAATTATAATTCTAATTATTATCAAACCCTTTTTGAAAACTATGGTTTTGAAAAACAATACGACCAATATACAAATGTCATCAATGTATTAAAGCCTTTCCCGGAACGGTTTTCAAAGATCGCTGACTGGATAGCGAATAAACCTGGCTACAAGTTCATCCATTTTGAAAATAAGCGCTTCCAAAAATTTGCAAAAGATTTCCAGGAAATTTATAATGATGCATGGAGTGAGTTTGATGACTTTACCCCGATGGAACTGGAAACATTAAAGCAATCTTTCCGTGAGATGAAATCTATTGTTGATGAAAAAATAATATGGTTTGCTTATCACAATGATGAGCCGATCGCATTTGTACTTGCAGTGCCGGATATAAATGTTTTATTAAGATCATTCAACGGCAAATTAAATTGGTGGAACAAGATCAGGTTCTTTTTAAAATTAAAAACTACAACTATCGACCGTATCCGTTTTATCGTGATGGGTTGCAAAACAAAATATCAAAACAAGGGAATAGAAAGCGGTCTGATAAAAAAATTACAGGTAGAAGTATTGCCGAGAAATACGATCAAAGAAGCGGAGCTGGCGTGGGTTGGAGACTGGAATACAAAGATGATCGCAGTTCACGAAGCCACAGGTGCAACAAGAGAAAAAGTTCATAGAACTTATAGATATACATTTGTCTAAACGAGGCTGGGCAGATTTTTCGATTAAATAGAACATTGATTAATTTTTATCGCATTATTCTTCTGCAAATATTTATTTTGTATTTATTATTTTAAAATTGGTTGATCAAAAAATTTTTAACAATGGAGGGAGGATAAAGGGAGTTTAATCCCATAATCTTTTAATCCTATAAATCATTGTTCAGACAAATGAAATTAGTTTCTTATCTAAAAGATGAACAGGATCAGTTAGCATTCTTAGTAAATGGATTATTGTATGACACGGACCTAATGCATCCTGACCTCCCCGTTAGTATGGGAATGTTTCTTAATTATTGGGAAGATGTTTTTCCGGTTGCGGCAGGAATAAATAAAATAATTACAGAAGGAAAAGTATCCCGTCAACAGGGAATTCCGGTTGAAGATGTTCAGATACTGGCACCGGTTCCGCATCCTGTAAGTTGCAGGGATGCTTACGCATTTCGTCAACACGTTGCGGCGGCAAGACGAAATAGGAAAGTTGGTATGATTCCTGAATTTGATCAGTATCCTATTTTTTATTTTACCAATCACAATAGCATAAAAGGCCCTGGAGAAGTTGTTTGCATGCCCGATCATTTTGAAAAATTAGACTTTGAATTAGAGGTTGCTATTGTTATTTGCAAACCCGGAAAAAATATTAAAGCTGAAGATGCTGATGAATATATTGGTGGCTATATGGTGATGAATGATCTTAGTGCCAGAAGGTTGCAGATGGAAGAAATGTTATTAAACCTTGGACCGGCTAAAGGAAAAGATTTTGCTACAACTACAGGCCCATTGCTGGTTACACCAGATGAGCTAGAAGAATTTAAAGTTGATTGCAAGCCTGGTCATATTGGCAATGCGTATAATTTATTAATGAAATGTTGGGTGAATGATGTGCAGGTTAGTGAAGGAAATTTAGCCGATATGGATTGGACTTTTGCAGAAATTATTGAGCGTGCTTCTTATGGCGTACAATTATTTCCCGGCGATATTATCGGCAGCGGCACCGTTGGCACCGGTTGCTTCTTAGAATTAAATGGAACAGGAAAACTGAACGATCCTGAATATAAAGAACAATGGTTGCAGGAAGGTGATGTAGTAAAAATGGAAATTGAAAATTTAGGAATACTCACCAACACAATTGTAAAAGATGAAAATGATTTCTCGATTTTAGCATTAAAGAAAAATGTTTAAAACCATTTTATTAAAGGATATTGATAAATCTGCTGCACAAAATTTTTTGCAACATACAGTAGCGCCACGTCCAATTTGTTTTGCAAGCACAATTGATAAAGATGGAAATGTAAATCTCAGCCCGTTTAGTTTTTTTAATTTATTCAG
>JBKJSX010000216.1:0-6486 GCA_046594375.1 Chitinophagaceae bacterium | reverse complement strand
ACAACATTGGGACGATAAGACCTGCGAATTTGAATATGCCAAATATGGAATGATTGGTTTGGAAAGTGTATTTGGTGTTGCAGGTATTTGCGGCATCAGCACTTCAGATTTTATAAAGATGCAAACAGAAAACGTAAGAAAAATTTTCAATGTAGAAATACCACGAATAAAAAAAGGCGCTAAAGCCAATCTTACTTTATACGAACCCAATGCGGAATATATTTTTGAAGAAAAAAATATTTATTCCAAATCACGCAACAGCCCTTACATTGGCAAAAAGTTGAAAGGAAAATCATTTGGGATTATTAAGGGAGACAAACTATTTTTGAACGAAATAAAATAGCATGGAACAAAAGATTACATCTACAACAATTAAAGGAATTATCATTGGATTGATCATGATAGCCATTTCTTTAACAGCATCTTTTATGGGCGTGGAGGCAAATGGTTCATTTCAATGGGTGATATACTCTGTTTATTTTATAGGAATTTTTTTCTCTATTTATCAATATGGCAAACAGGTAAACTATAATTCTACCTTCGGAAATTATTTTGCACATGGATTTAAAACTAGTGCAATGGTTACAATTTTAATGATCGCTTTCCTGGTAATATTTATGACGATGTTTCCTGAGTTTAAAGAGAAAGCAATGGAGGAAGCAAAGAAGAAAATGAGTTCAAAAGATGTATCACAGGAACAGGTTGAAAAAGCACTGGAAATAACTAAAAAGTATTTCATGGTTTTCCTGATCGGGGGAGCATTGCTTGGTTATCTTCTTTTTGGTGCAATAGCTTCCCTTATTGGTGCAGCAGTTACTAAAAAAGATCCAAGACCCTTCGAGGATATAAATCAAATTGGACAATAATGGATCTCTCAATAATCATCCCCCTTCTTGATGAAGCTGAATCATTGCCAGAGCTTTCTGCATGGATAGAGAGAGTGATGCAGGAGAATAATTATAGTTACGAAATTATTATGGTAGATGATGGCAGCAGGGATGAGTCCTGGAATGTGATTGAAGAGTTAAACACGAGGAATCCCAATATAAAGGGAATAAAATTTCAACGCAATTATGGCAAAAGTGCCGCATTAAATGAAGGCTTCAAAGCTTCGCATGGAGATGTGGTAATAACGATGGATGCTGATCTGCAGGACAGCCCGGATGAAATACCTGACTTGAGGAAAATGATAGTTGACAATGGTTTTGATATTGTAAGTGGCTGGAAGAAAAAACGATATGATAGTAAGCTTGCTAAAAATATTCCTTCAAAATTATTTAACGCTGCCACCCGTAAAGTATCCGGAATTTGTTTACATGATTTTAATTGCGGATTAAAATCATACCGTAAAAAAGTAGTGAAGAGTATCGAGGTTTATGGAGAAATGCATAGATACATTCCTTTGCTGGCAAAGTGGGCAGGATTTAGAAAGTTTGGAGAAAAGGTAGTTCAGCACCATCCACGTAAATATGGTAAAACCAAATTTGGCTGGAGAAGATTTATAAATGGTTTTTTAGATCTTGCCTCAATAGTTTTTGTCGGAAAGTTTAGAAAAAATCCAATGCACTTTTTTGGTTTGTGGGGAACACTCGCTTTCCTTTTTGGCTTTAGTGTTTTTACATACCTCGCCATTTCAAAATTCTTTTTATCACAGGTGGGGCTTACACAACGTCCATTATTTTTCTTTGCCTTACTGGCAATGATAATAGGAACACAGCTATTTCTTGCAGGGTTCTTAGGAGAATTAATCTCCAGAAATGCCGGTGACAGAAATCATTATCTTATCGAACAAAAGACAGGCTTCAACTCTTAATATTATCATGAGCCAGCCAAAAAAAATTATTATAATTGGCTCTGCATACCCGCTACGTGGCGGTGGCATTGCTTCTTATAATGAAAGGCTTGCCAGAGAATTTATGATGCAAGGTTTTGACACTTCCATTTATACATTTTCACTTCAATATCCTAAAATTTTATTTCCGGGCACAACACAGTATTCAACTGAGCTACCGCCGGCAGATCTGAAAATAAAAGTTTGTATTAATTCCATCAATCCTTTTAACTGGATAAAGGTTGGAAATGAATTAAGAAAATTAAGACCTGATATCATTGTTGTTCGCTTTTGGATACCTTTTATGGGGCCATGTTTCGGAACAATTTTAAGAAGAGTTAAAAAAAATAAGCATACCAAAGTTATTTGCATAGCTGATAATATTATTCCGCATGAGAAGAGAGCAGGCGATAAAATGTTTACAAAATTTTTTGTAAAGCCTGTTGATGCTTTTGTTACAATGAGCAAAAAAGTTTTAGATGATCTCTCAATATTTGTAAGTGATAAACCCTCACAGTTTGTCCCCCATCCACTGTATGATAATTTTGGAGAAAAAATAAGAAAGCAAGAAGCCAGAGAAAAGTTAGGTATTGATGTGAATGAAAAAATAATTCTCTTCTTTGGCTTCATAAGAAAATATAAAGGGCTTGATATTTTATTGGAGTCAATGAAAATTTTGAAAGATATGGGACAGGATATTAAATTATTAATCGGAGGAGAATTTTATGATGACAAAAAGTTGTATAATGACCTGATTGATAAGTTAGGAATAAGAAATGAACTTATCCTGCATACAGATTTCATTGCTGATAGTGAAATTAAATATTTTTTTTGCGCAGCAGATTGTGTTGTACAGCCTTACCGTAATGCAACACAAAGCGGTGTAACTCCCCTCGCCTATCATTTTGAAAAGCCAATGATCGTTACTAATATTGGAGGCCTGCCAGATATGGTTCCGGTTAAAGTTGGATTGGTCGCGGAACCAGATGCAAAAGACATCTCGGTTAAGATCATTGAGTTTTTTCAATTAGGTGAGAATTACTTTTTGCCTCACCTTCGCGAAGAGAAAAAGAAATATAGCTGGAACAATATGGTGAATGCTATTACTGATCTCGCTAAAAAATAACATACATAAATGGAAAGAATAAAAGGCATAATTAAAAATTCAGTTGATGTTAAGAACAAAATTTTGCATGATAATAAGTTAATGCAAACTGTACAAGACTGTGTTTATACTTTAGTTACAGCATTTAAAAATGGAAATAAGGTTTTGTTTTGCGGAAACGGTGGAAGCGCTGCAGATGCCCAGCATCTGGCTGCGGAATTGAGCGGAAGATTTTATACTGACCGGGATGCGTTGCCCGCAGAGGCTTTGCATTGTAATACATCCTACATAACAGCAATAGGAAATGATTATGGATATGATGTTATTTATTCAAGACTGGTAAAAGGTATAGGGCAAAAAGGTGATGTACTCGTAGGATTGAGTACTTCAGGTAATAGCAAAAATATTTTAAATGCTTTTGAAGTTGCCAAAGAAAAAGGAATGATCACCATCGCGTTTACAGGAGAGAGCGGAGGTAAATTAAAAAAACTTACTGATCATCTTATTAATGTTCCTTCTGATGATACGCCACGTATACAGGAAAGCCATATCATGCTGGGGCATATCATTTGTGAATTAACCGAAGAACAGGTATTTAACTAATGAGCGATCTCAAAAAAATTGATAAAACCTGGACATTATTTTTAGACCGTGACGGTGTAATAAACGATGAAAAGCAAAATGCCTACATCAAAACTTGGGATGAATTTATATTTTTGCCTGGAGTTGAGGAAGCAATTAAAACCTTAACAGAAAAGTTTGGCAACATTTTTATTATCACAAATCAACGTGGCGTTTCAAAAGGGATTACTAAGCTTGAAGATCTTGAAGAGATGCATAAAAATATGCTTTCTCAAATACAATACGCAGGTGGTAAGATCACTAAATTATATTATTGTGTTGATATGGATGATGCAAGCCCGAACAGGAAACCCAATACCGGTATGGGTTTTCAGGCAAAAAAGGAATTTCCTGAAATTGTTTTTTCAAAAACTGTAATGATAGGTAATACGGTAAGTGATATGGAATTCGGGAGAAATCTTGGGATAGCAATAAACATATTTTTACCTTCTGCCAAGCCACCCTTAGGCCTTAAGCATTCTCTCGCAGATCACATATTTCCTAACCTGCTGTCATTTTCCGAAGCACTATAAGTTATAGTTAAATTTTAATCACCCGCATTAAAGTTGTTCAAATTGTGGTTCTTTTGTTCAAAGTTTTTTAGCCGATGAATAAACTGATAGTCTCTCTTTTTTTATTTGTAAGTAATGTGGTGGCGGCTCAAAAAATAAGTGCGCCTGATTTAAAAATATTACAACGAAAAGAAGATTCTTTAAAATCACTTTCATTAAGAATAATTCAGGGAAGAACGGCCGGTGAACGATTTGCTGCTGACAGCGAATTCACAAAAATGTTTGTGCGGGCATTAAAAAATAAAAACTCATTTCATTATTCTTTCGATTCTCTTTTAACCATCTCAAAACTTTCACCTGCAGATAGTTCGTTTAAAATATATACCTGGCAAATGGTGATTAATGATAATGTTGTGCGCCAGCATGGAGCTATCCAAATGAGGACTAATGATGGATCATTAAAACTTTTTCCACTGATAGATAAATCTGATATCACTCTGAATATGTCTGATACCATTGGCAATAATTTTGGATGGATCGGTGCGGTATATTATAAAATAATTCAAACAATTGCTGGCAGTAAAAATTATTATACGCTTTTAGGGTATGATGAAAATAATATCCGTAGTAATAAAAAAATTATCGAGATTCTTTCTTTTGAAAATGATCAGCCAATATTCGGAGGTAATTATTTTAATTTTTCCGATAACAAAAGTTTAAAACAAAATCCCGGTAGATTAATTTTGGAATACAAGAAAAATGCAAGCCCAAGGCTGGTTTACGATAAGGAACAGGATATGATAATTTATGAACACTTGTTATCTGAAACCGGAGAGGATAAAAAGAAATACACTTACGTTGGTGATGGAGATTATGAAGGATTAAAATGGAAAGATGGCAAATGGGTACATATTGATAAGGTGTTTACACAAACTACAAAAGAAGGTGATGAACCAATTCCAAATCCAGTACGTGATGCCAATGGAGATATTGACCAAACCAAATTAAAAAATAATGGGATAGCTGACGATGAAGATAAAACACAAGAAAAAGTAAAGGCTGTAAAAACTAAAATAACACCATCTAAAATTAAGATAAAAAAGAAA
This sequence comes from Chitinophagaceae bacterium, assembly GCA_046594375.1. Classification (GTDB taxonomy): domain Bacteria; phylum Bacteroidota; class Bacteroidia; order Chitinophagales; family Chitinophagaceae; genus Ginsengibacter. The sequence continues at coordinate 1,311 of JBKJSX010000216.1, read as the reverse complement.
TAATTATTCTTCGATAAGATAAGACCCCACAACGATGCTGCCCAAAGATTTGCAGCACACTAAATAAAAATTTTAATCAGCCAGTTTCAGCACTGCTAAAAAAGCTTCCTGTGGCACTTCCACATTTCCTATTTGCTTCATTCGCTTTTTACCTTCTTTCTGTTTCTCCAACAGTTTACGTTTACGGCTGATGTCACCTCCATAACATTTTGCAGTTACATCTTTGCGCATAGCGCTGATGGTTTCGCGGGCTACAACCTTGGCTCCTATGGCAGCTTGTATGGCGATCTGGAATTGCTGACGTGGCACCAGCTCTTTTAATTTTTCGCAAAGTTTGCGGCCGAATTCCTGTGAACGGCTTCGGTGTATCAATGCACTTAAAGCATCAACTTTATCACCGTTCAATAAAATATCCATCTTTACAATATCACTTTCGCGTAAGCCGATAGGATGATAATCGAAAGAAGCATAACCACGGGTTAAACTTTTCAGCCTGTCATAAAAGTCAAAAACGATTTCTGTTAAAGGCATTTCAAAAGTAATTTCTACTCTTGTTGGTGTTATGTAGGATTGGTGCGTTAATATGCCACGCTTGTTTATACAGAGTGTCATAATGTTACCGATGTAATCGGAGTTTGTAATTATCTGCGCTTTAATAAATGGTTCTTCTATCTTCTCAATACGGCTGGGATCGGGCATTTGCGCAGGGTTGTTGACCATAATCTTTTCGCCCTTTGTGGTGTATGCAATAAAGCTTACGTTAGGTACAGTTGTAATTACTGTCTGGTTAAATTCTCTCTCTAACCTTTCCTGAATAATTTCCATGTGCAGCATACCTAAAAAACCGCAACGAAAACCAAAGCCCAATGCCTGTGATGTTTCCAATTCAAAAGTGAGCGATGCATCATTTAATTGCAATTTATCCATGCAATCTCTCAGCTCTTCAAAAGCATCTGTTTCTATCGGAAAAATTCCTGCGAAAACCATTGGCTTCACATCTTCAAAACCTTTAATGGATTCCAAACTTGGATTTACAGTTGTAGTTATTGTGTCACCAACTTTTACTTCTTTTGCATTTTTAATTCCTGTGATAATATAGCCAACGTCGCCTGCTCTCACTTCGCTTTTTGCTTCCATTCCCAATTTTAAAATACCCACCTCATCAGCGCCGTATTCCAAACCCGTATGAGAAAATTTGATCTTATCGCCTTTTGTAAGCGTACCATTAAAAACCCTGTAATAAACAATTATACCGCGGAAAGAATTGTAAACACTGTCAAATATCAATGCTTGTAAAGGTGCATTTATATC
>JBKJSX010000283.1:0-8697 GCA_046594375.1 Chitinophagaceae bacterium | reverse complement strand
GGTTTAGGGCTCTCTATTACAAAGCAATTGGTAGAAATGCAGGAAGGCGAAATATCTGTTGAAAGTACAATAGATGTTGGTACAACTTTTAAATTTTCAATTCCCTACAATTATTGTAAAAATGAAAGCCAAATATTTTTTGCGGGCAAAGACGTGAATACATACCGTGCACTTTTAAAAAGTAAAAAATTTCTGGTAGCAGAAGATAATTTGGTAAATCAAAAAGTGATACGGCATGTATTACAAAAGGCGGGAGGTATTGTGGACATGGCAAACAACGGTTTACAAGCAATTGAATTTCTTAAAAAAAGTACAGATTACAATTTGATAATTATGGATCTGCAAATGCCTGAGATGGATGGCTACGCTGCAACAAAATACATAAGAAATGTAATGAATCTTTCTATCCCTATCATCGCGATGACAGCCTCTGCATTAAAAGGAGAAAAATCAAAATGTATTGAGATCGGAATGAACGATTATCTTTCAAAACCATTTGATTTTGCTTTTATCTATAAGCGCATAAGTATGCTGATAGGCGATACACCCATTGATCACAATGAAGTGATCAAAATACCAACGGAAGAAAAATTATTTGATCTAAGTCTGGTGGAAGAAATGGATGACAACGAATACGTCGTTGACATACTGTCCATTTATCTAAACGAAACTCCGTCTGAACTAAATGAATTAGAAAAAGCATGTATTGCCGGCAAGTTTACTGATGTATACAAACGGGCGCATAAATTAAAAAGCAGTACCGGCCTTTTAAAAGCAAGTGGGCTTTTAACTATCTTAATAAAAATAGAAGAAACTGCAAAGGCTGAAAAAAATGACGGACTCATAAAACTATCTGAACAGGCAAAAGAAGAATATAAAAAAATAGAAACCCCGTTACAGCAACATTTGAAAAATATTAATACAGCATTAAACATAACGGTATAAATAAAATAATATCATGACAGTACTAGTAGCAGAAGATGACTTGATTATGTTAAAAACAATTGAGCTTCGATTAAAGAAGGATGGCTATAATATTATAACCTGCCAGGATGGACGGGAAGCGCTTAAGAAAATTGAAGAACTATCGCTTGATTTAATTATTACTGATATCATGATGCCGTTCTCATCAGGTCTTGAAATTATTGGAGCCGTAAAAAAACGGAATGGTAAAAAAATTCCCGTAATTGTTTTATCGGCAATGGGTCAGGAAAACGTTGTGCTGGAAGCATTTCAATTAGGCGCTGATGATTACATCACAAAACCTTTTAGCCCTAATGAATTATCCATGAGAGTAAAAAGGTATATGCCTGCAACAATAATGAATTAATTATGTAAACCTAATATCATCAATATAAAATGCATGGCTTCTTCATCACTGTTTTTTTTAAGATAGACTTCTCTCAGTTTATCAGTATGATGTATGTATGCCTGCTACTGATGATTTTATTATTCACCATCATTAGTGGTTTTACTATTTATAAAAGAAGAGTTGAATACAATAAAAAATTATGGCAGCAAAGCATAGCGGTAATAATAAGCCAGGCTATATTTTTTGTTGATGAGGAAGATGAAAAGGTAGATATTAATTACAGGATAGAAATGCTGCTCCAAAATTCCATCTTTAGAAATTGTGTTATAAATGAATTAATACAGGCTAAAAAAAATCTTTCAGGTACATCATCCATAAATCTAAAAAAGTTATACGAGGTTTTAGAATTGAATAATTACTCCTTTACAAAACTAAATAATACAAAGCCGCATATTAAAGCCAAAGGGATACAGGAACTTGGGATACTGGAGCAAAAAAAATATGTGAAGGAAATTTTCAGATTGACAAATAATGAAATTGAGCTTGTGCGAAACGAAGCACAATGCGCCCTGGTAAGCTTTTATGGTTTTTTGGGTCTTCGCTTTTTAAATGTTACCACTTACCCAATAAGCCAATGGCAACAAATACAATTATTAAATAAGCTCACCGGTGCCAAGCCAGCAAATTTTGATATTATAAAAAAATGGTTGCAATCTCCGAACGAATCCGTGAGAATTTTTTCTCTAAAACTGGCAGCATCTTTTAATTGTTATGATGTGTATGATAATGTTGTTAACTGTTTAAAAAGTGCGAGCCTGCAGATGAGATTAAACGCTTTGGAATATCTAAAAAAAGTACCGCAACAGGATACGGCAGATCATATAATAACTCACTTCCGGTTTGAAAACAAGATTTATAAACTGGCTGTTATTGATGCTTTAAAAGATATAGGTTGCGAAAAACAAATACCTTTTTTATTAAAACAACTGCACGATAAAGATGATGATGTAAAAGCTGCTGCTGCTACATCATTAGCATTGCTCCATCCGGCAGGCGCCGCATTTTTACAAACACATTTGTTTGCAGATGAAAATCCGTGGAAAGCAATTTTTCTTCACATTGTGAATGAGCGTGCCGCATGACATGGCAAAAAATCATATTCGAATTTTTTACCTACGGTATTCTTATTTATTCCTTGCTTTTATTATTCTTTTATTTTTTTATTGGAATTTATTCAATTGGTGAAATAAGAAGACACCTGCGAAAAAACAGCTTTACAGATTTCAGGATTCTTGCTGCATCTGACCATCTGCCTGGTGTAAGTATCCTTGCCCCTGCTTATAATGAGGCTGCCAACATAATTGAGAACGTAAGATCAATGTTGTCCATCCATTATAATGCTCTTGAAGTAATAATAATTAATGATGGCAGCAAAGATGATTCACTTAAAAAATTAATTAAGGCTTACGATCTTTATAAGACAAACATTTTTATAAATGAGCAAATTCCCACAAAAAAAATAAGGGGGATTTATCAAAGTAATAACTCCGTTTTTCATAAACTTATCGTGGTTGACAAAGAAAACGGCGGCAAGGCAGATGCATTAAATGTTGGCGTTAACATAGCCCGCCACCAATACATTGTTTGTGTTGATGTGGATTGTGTGTTGGAGCAGGATGCGTTACTTAAAATGATAAAACCCTTTTTAGATGAAACCAAAGTACGGGTTATCGCATCAGGCGGTGTTATACGCATAGCAAATGATTGTACCATTGAAAACGGCAGGCTGATAAAAATAAACCTGCCGAAAAAATTTTTACCAAGAGTGCAGACTATCGAGTACATCAGGGCATTTTTGTTAGGGCGTATGGCGTGGACAAGGCTTAATGGTTTATTACTTATCTCCGGCGCATTCGGGGCTTTTGATAAAGAAATAGTGATAAAATGTGGCGGCTATAATACAAAAACCGTTGGTGAGGATATGGAACTGATAGTGAGGATGAGGCGATACATGGAAGAAAATAAATTACCCTACAAAGTAACTTTCATTCCTGATCCTTTATGCTGGACAGAGGCGCCTGATAGTTACAAAATATTAGGCAGACAACGAAACCGCTGGACGAGAGGAACAATAGAAACGCTTTGGATGCACAGGAAAATGTTTTTTAATCCGCGATATGGATTGCTCGGAATGGTAAGTTATCCCTATTGGTTCTTCTTTGAGTTTCTTGCACCGGTTATTGAATTTACCGGTATGTGCGGCTTTGTAATTTTTGCATTTTTAGGAATGGTACAATGGGCATCTTTTTTAACATTACTTATGTGCATACTTTCATTTGGGATTTTGTATTCTGTGTTTTCAATTTTAATGGAAGTGCTTACCTACAACCAATACAAAGATCGAAAAGACATTTTTAAATTAGTAATAACCGCATTTTTAGAGCCGTTTATTTTCCATCCATTCGTAGTATGGTCTGCCATAAAAGGCAACATAGATTATTTACGAAAAAGAAATAGCTGGGGTGAAATGACAAGGCAGGGACTTGGTTCTACTCAATCCAGGATTGAAGTTGCAGATGAAACTATAATTTATGAAGAAGCAACACCAATGCTGGAGCAGGTTGTAATTGATACTGATCAAAAAAAACCAGGTAAATTTTTACAGGCTTTAACGGAAGCTGCAGGGTATAGTATTATACTGCTTGCCTCAATGTGTATAATAAAGATCTATGAGTTAATAAGAGCGGCACAACACTTTGGCGTGCCCAAAGATTTTTTAAAAGTAATAAGTTATGGCATTTCCAACGACATTTCATTTGTTTTAAACATAGCTATTCTTCCGGTTGCAGTTTTCATATTTTTATTTCTGCTCCATAAAAAAATTGCCCGTTTTTTATTTATCACATTTTCATTGTTACTAATTACAATTCATGCAGCGCTGGCAGAATATTTTTTACAAACGCTTGTACCGCTAGGCGCCGATCTTTTAAAATATTCAATGGCTGATATAAAGCAAACGGTAGGCGCTGCCGGAATTTCTACAACCTTTATATGCACCACAGTATTTATGCTTGCACTGGTAGTATCATTATTTATTATTATTCCAAAGAAATTGAAATTTAGTGCCAGTGTATCTTTTATGCTCCTTGTTTTATTTGGAGTGTCAGCAATTATTTCTCTTTCTTCAATTACTAATAAATTAAAACCGGGAGAAGAATTCGGCAATAATATTTCTCTTAACAAATCATATTATTTTTATAACAGTTGCTACCAATTTTTGTATGGAAGCAAAGAAGAAGATATTCCTGTGAACATTGCATCAGCATCATACGCTTCAACATTTAATTATATTGATGAACAACATTATCCTTTTCTGCATACTATTGACTCAAGCGATATGCTTTCTCCATTTTTTAATAAGCAAAATACACCACCGAATTTAGTTTTTATTGTTGTAGAAGGATTGGGACGTTCTTTCTCAAACAAAGATGCTTATCTCGGAAGCTTTACTCCTTTCCTTGATTCGCTGTCAGGCAAAAGCCTTTACTGGAGCAACTTTGTAAGCGCAGGCGGAAGAACCTTTGCCATGCTGCCATCCATCTTTGGCTCATTACCTTATGGTGAAAATGGGTTTACTGAACTGGGAGATAAAATGCCAAAGCACTTATCATTATTCAGCGTTTTAAAACAAAATGGTTATGCAAACAACTTTTTTTACGGCGGCAATTCAGAATTTGACAACATGAATAAGTTTGTAAAGATGGATGGAGCAAATATTTATGATGAAAAAACATTTTCAACAAGTTATGACAAGATGCCTTCTGCAAATGGATTTAGTTGGGGCTATGGCGATGAAGAAGTTTTTAAAAAGTACAGTGAAGTTACTGCGCAAATAAAATCTCCGGCTTGTAATGTTATAATGACGCTTTCAACACACAACCCTTTTTTAATAAACGAACAGGATAAATTCTTACAGATTTTTGAAGAACGTATGCAAACACTTCAATTTAATACTGACGAAAAAACTGAGCACCGCCGTTACAAAAATCAATACGCAAGTATTTTGTACACTGATGATGCGATACGGAATTTTATAAAAAATTATTCTTCACGGGGTGATTTTAGCAACACAATCTTTGTTATTACAGGCGATCACCGTATGCCTGAGATCCCGATGGCAACAAAGATTGACCGCTATCATGTGCCGTTAATTATTTACTCGCCATTGCTTAACAGAAGTAAAACTTTTGCAGCCATGTCATCACATTTGGATATTACGCCAAGCCTGTTATCGTTACTGCAACACCGGTATAATTTAAAAACACCAACCGTTGCAACATGGATGGGAACCGGGCTTGACACATCTGCCACATTTAGAAATATTCATTCGTATCCATTAATACAAACCAAAAACGATCTTATAGATTATGTTATGAACGATTATCTGCTTAACGGAAATGATCTCTATAAAATAAGTAACAAAATGGGTTTGGAATCAGTTACTGATGAAGATAAAAAATCCCAGCTTATATCGGCCTTCGCAAGATTCAAACAAAAAAATAATAAGTTATCTTCAACAATTTCAATGGTGCCGGATAGTTTATTAATTAAATAATTAAAACCTTCTGCTCAATCCTGCTGAAAGATTTAATTGATTGCCTTTTACCGATGGCTGATATTCCTGATTAATTAACCCTGCGCTTATTGAAAACACATTCCATTTTAAAAATGTATGGTTAAAGCTTGCAGAGATCTGCTTTGAAGTGAGCTTGTTTTGTTTAGAACTAAATTGGATATTTTGATTGGTATCATCAGGAGAAATGCCTGTGCCTAAACTTATGCCAACGTAATCTTCAGCGCTTTTAAAATAATAACGTGCAGCTACACTATACGATTGAGAAACCGTACCATTAAATGGCGTAATGTAGGTACGTAGACTAAATAAAAAATTCTTATAGTATTTGCCAACATACAAAGTATATACATTGGTTGCACTGGTAAAATAAAGATACCGTATCCCTGCCTCAGCCTCAAAACTCTTAGGCAAATTTGCATATAAAGAAAAGCCCGCCCGGTATTTAGGAAACACGCCCACATTACCCGAATAACCAAAGCTTACATAACTGTAAAATGTTTTGCTTATTCGTGGATAGGCGTCTATCTCTCCCTGTATTCCATTAGTGCTAAAACGATTTGCATAATTCATTCTTGCAGTTATGGAACCCAATTTTGTATGGCGACCATACGAAACACTTCCCAGTTGCCACGGCTTATCAAATTGTTTATCGAAAGAAGAATTATCATAGCTAATACTGATCTTATTTACTGCAACAGCATCTTTAAGTTTTGATGCTAAAGCCAAAGCTCCGGTGTTATGCCTGTTTGTTTTTAAAAGCTGGGTGGTAATTATATTTGCTTCTTTAAACTTTTTTGTGGCATTTAAAATTTTTGCTTTCCTTAGTAAAAGCGCCTCTGATGCCGGGTATATTTCCAATGCACGGTTACATATTTTTAGCGCTTCCCCATAATGGTCATTCCAATATTCAAGATCTGTGTATGCAATACTTGCATCTTCATTTAATGGAGTTGTACTTAGCACTTTTGCAAAATGATAACGGGCGCTATCATATTGTTTCTCCCATGTAAAAATTCTGCCAAGAAAAATTTCTACATCAGCATAAGCTGGCGAAATAAGCAATGCCTCGTTTGCATACGTTTTGGCTGTTTTATAATTTTTATCTTCAAACGCAGCAAACCTTGCGCTCTTAAACAGATCATCGGAGCTAACACCTTTTTGCGCTTTACTAAAAAAAAATATTAATAAAAAGAAAATACAGCCGATGGTGGGTTTAATCATCTAGTAATAACGCTAAAGCAGTTGCGGTATTATAAACTGGGTAAAGTCTTTTAGTATAAAAAAGCTAATTATACTTGATAAAAAAAGCCCCTAAAAATTTTAGGGGATTTTGTTGCGAAGCCAGGGTTCGAACCTGGGACCTTCGGGTTATGAGCCCGACGAGCTACCGCTGCTCTACTTCGCGATATGAGTTTTAAAAAATTTTAATCTTTTTATGAGCCCGATCCCGAAATTTCGGGACTGCTCTACTTCGCGATATGAGTTTTAAAAAATTTTTAATCTTTTTATGAGCCCGATTTCCAAATTTCGGGATTGCTCTACTTCGCGATCTGAGGGCAAATTTACGCCGTTATAGCTTTGCCGCCAAATTTTTATACTTTAGAGGTTCGTAAAAATTTGTTATGATAAAATCTACACACCTTTTTGTTTTTGTTTTACTTACTGCATCCATTGGTTGTAAAAACAAAATTAAAGAGACAGACGATTCTGTTTATTCCCGCCATTTACAACGCCATGTAAAACTCACGATTATAAATACACCAGTGCCGGATGAAAAAAGTGATTTCAATCTTTTATTATTGAACGATGGGCAGGACATTGGGAAACTGCGTGTGAAAGAAATTGTTGATAGTCTTTATAAAAAGAAACTTATACAACCACTGATTGTGGTTGCTATTCATACAAATGATCGCATGAAAGAATTGGGCATTGCAGATTATCCTGATTATAAAAATAATGGTGTTGATGCAACAAAATATTCTGCATTTGTGGATGATGAATTATATCCATTTATTAAAAAGAAAACAGGTGTAAGAAAATTTAATTCAATAACAATTGCAGGATGTTCATTAGGTGCGCTTTCAGCATTTGATATTGCATGGGATCATGCTGACAGGATAGATAAAGTAGGTGTTTTTTCTGGCTCATTCTGGTACAGGGATAAAGATGTTGCAGCAGCAGACTATTCGGATGATAAAGACCGGATGATGATGAATAAATTACGGGCATCAAGAAGGCAGCCGCATTTAAAATATTGGTTCTATGCAGGCGATGACGAAGAAAAAGGCGACAGGGATAAAGATGGAATTATTGATGTAGTGGATGATACAAAAGATTTGATAACAGTTTTGAACAGTAAAAAAACAATCTCTCCTGATGATATAACTTTCATTGAAATAAAAGGAGGTGAACATGATTATGATTCATGGAGCCATGTATTTCCGGATTTTTTAATTTGGGCGGTAGGAATGAAATAAGAAATAAGAAATAAGAATTGCCCCCCAATGACTTAATGACAAGTGACTATTGAACGGATTAACAAATTATAGGATTAACTCTTTTTACTAACACTGCCGCCACTGGATTTTGTTATGTTAATAACATCGGCATTTCCTTTATAATGTATATCGCTTCCGCTGCTTGCCTTTGCCTGTAATTCTTTGTTTACTGTAATATTTATATCACTTCCCGAGCTGCATCTTGCATTGCACTTATCAGCAGTAAGATCATAGCCATTAAAATCGCTGCC
>JBKJSX010000018.1:0-19041 GCA_046594375.1 Chitinophagaceae bacterium | reverse complement strand
GTTTTAAATGCTGTAACCGCCCCACTACAATGCCGGGAGCGGTCTTGTATTTTTTTGCAATTTTTACTACATCCTCTTCAGTAAAATCTTTAGGGAGTTCATCAAGAAACTTTTCGGGTAATAATGATTTAGCTGCAAAAGCATCTGCTTCCATTTCCTTTTTGCTGTCTTCTTTGTAACCATCAAAATCTTCCAGAAAGATATTTTTTTTCCCGTGCAGCAATACATGTCCTGCTTCATGAAAAAAAGTAAACCAAAAATGATCATTGGTTTTATGCCTGTCTGTAAGTTGTATCAATGGATTGGTACCGACCCAGCGGGTGGCGCCACTTACCGGAGCCTTCGGCAGGCACATGGTATATACTACCGCCACTCCGGCATCTGCACATAGCTGCTGCAATTTCTTTTTAAAATTTGCAGGATGTTTTGCCGCCAATTCTTTAATTGTTGACAACAGGTTTTTAAAATTGGTTTTGCTAAATGAGGCTACATTTAATTTTCTCATTTCAATTTCGCCAATGCGTAAAAAAGCAGCCATGCTTCCCAATGCATCTTTATGTGCCGGGCTTTTGCGGTAGCTTGCCATTGCATATTCTTTTACATAAATGCTTTCCCATTGCTCAGGAGTTGAAACTCCATAAAACTGTAAGGTTTCTTCTACCATAGCAGGTCCAATATCTTTAGCCTTTAAATAACCGCATTCTTTCAATTGCTTTATCGGTTGTTCACTCAGCCATCCTTTACAGGTATCTAAAAATTCTTCCTGTTCCAGCCGGCTTAGCTTTTCACGATAATTACTTTCCCTTTTAAGCCAATATTGCGCAGGCATGCCCAACACTTTTTCCAGTTGCAAAGCAGTGTTAACCGTAATAGGTTCTTTGCCGGTGATGAGATCATGAACCTTAGAAGGTTTTTTACCCAACCGTTTTGCCAACTCTGCCTGGCTCATCTTGTTATATTTTAGGGTTTCTAAAATATCATCTCCCGGTGGTGATAACAATGTTCTCTCTGCTTTTAATTTTTCATTCATAATATAATATTTTTAATGATAATCGGTAGTCTCAATAATCATTATATCAGTAATTTTTTTTGTATCAACGGAGCCATCTTTATTCAATGGCACAGGGTTTTGATTGATCTCAAAGATCATCCGGTAATTTACCGATATATCTATAGCCCATTCACCTTTACGTTCTCCTTTAAGTTCATGGCATCTTGCAGCCTGATAGCTCTCCATGTCTGCAAGTGTTGCCGCAGCCCGTAACTGCTCCATCCGTTGTGAAACCTTTTTTGCCATATTGCCAAATGCCTTTTGCATTTCCCCTGCTTCTGATAATGCTTTTTTAATTTTGTTATTTTTAAAATCAATATTCATGTAAAGATATATTTTATTACCGAAAAAGGGTAACTATAATTAAATTATATTATTTTAATGATTTTTATAAAGCAGGATCATTTAAAAGTAAATCTTTAATAAGATAAACAATTTCGGAATAGTAGAAAGAATTTAAACAAGTAAGGAAACAGTTAAAAAATTACTTTTGCACGATGGATATTACTTGCAGCGATAGAGAATTATTTGTTTTAAAAAAAATTGCTTCTGCGGCTACTGAAGTAGGCATGCCTTGTTTTTTAATAGGAGGATTTGTAAGAGATAAAATCTTAGGAAGAGAAACAAAAGATATTGACATAGTTTGTGTGGGAGATGGTATTGAATTGGCACAAAAAGTTGCACAACAATTTAAACCATCACCTGAAGTTTCTGTTTTTAAAAATTTCGGCACAGCGCAACTAAAATTGAATGGACGTTCAAACAGAAAAGAAGCTCCGCAAGTTCCGAAGCTTCGGGATTTAGAAGAGGCTTTTGATATTGAATTTGTAGGCGCAAGAAAAGAAAGCTATACTCCCCATAGCCGCAAACCACAAGTACAACAAGGCACTATTGAGGATGACCAAAATCGTCGCGACTTTACAATAAATGCAATGGCAATAAGTTTAAATGAAAAAGATTTTGGCAAACTGGTAGACCCGTTCAATGGCATAAGCGATCTTGAAAATAAAATAATTAAAACGCCTTTACAACCGGATATAACTTTTAGTGACGATCCATTGCGGATGATGAGAGCAATTCGTTTTGCTTCGCAATTACATTTTGTTATTGAAGAAAAAACGCTGGAAGCAATTACTACAAATGCAGAGCGCATAAAAATTGTAAGCGGAGAGCGCATAGCTGATGAGCTTAATAAAATTATTATGAGCGATAAGCCCTCAGTAGGTTTTAAACTTTTATATAACTCAGGATTGCTTAAAATTATTTTTCCTCAAATGGTTGATCTTGCCGGCGCTGAATATATTGATGGCCAAGGCCACAAGGATAATTTTTATCATACACTACAGGTGCTGGATAATATTGCCGAACATACTGATGATCTTTGGTTGCGTTGGGCTGCGATATTGCATGATATTGCAAAGCCTAAAACAAAAAGATTCGAGGAAGGTCATGGATGGACATTTCATGGGCATGAAGTTGTTGGTGGAAGAATGGTGCCCAAAATATTTACCCAGCTTAAGCTACCGCAAAATGACAAATTGAAATTTGTACGCAAAATGGTTGAGCTGCATCTTCGCCCAATCAGTCTAACAAAAGAAAACATTACTGATTCAGCATTGCGAAGATTACTCTTTGATGCAGGCGACGATATAAATGCATTGATGACATTGTGCAGGGCCGATATCACTTCAAAAAATAAATATAAAGTAAAACTTTATTTAGAAAATTTTGAAATGGTAACCCGTCGTTTGGCCGAAGTAGAAGAAAGTGATAAGATAAGAAATTGGCAACCGCCCATTACAGGTGAAATGATTATGGCAGAATTTGAACTACCACCATCACGCAAAGTAGGAGATATTAAAACAGCAATACGTGAAGCCATACTCGACGGAGTTATCCCTAATGAGTACGAAGCAGCACATGAGTTTATGATAAAAAAAGCTGCTGAATTAGGTGTTAAAAAAAAGGGAAAGTAAATTACACAATCCCGATTTATTTGTAATTTATTTTTATTACATCCTTATCCTTAATTTCGTGTTATGGCAATATTAAGATTTAGAATTTATTGGGAAGATGATGACAGTGTTTACCGGGATATTGTTATAAAACATACTCATACATTTTCTGATCTTCATCATGAGATATTAAGATGCTATGAGTTTGATAACAAACACAAGGCAACTTTTTTTCGCAGTAACGATAAGTGGCAAAGAGGAAAAGAGATCACCCTGGAAAAGTATGATAAGATGTATGCGGCACCGCCATTACTAATGAGTGAAACCACTATTGGCAGTGAGATAAAAGATACCAATCAAAAATTTATTTACGTGTATGATTTTAATAAGAACTGGACCTTTATGGTAGAACTTATTAATGTAAATAAAGAAGAAAACAACCGCATAAGTTATCCATCCTGTGCAAGAAGCGAAGGCATAGGACCAAGTCAATATGGAACAAAAGGATTGATAAGCGAAAAGCTTGCAGAGATAGAAGAAAAATATGATCTGAATGCAGAGGCCTTACTTGCCATGGGGCAGGAAGGAGAAGATGGAGAATCGGCTGAAGAAACTGAAGATGCAGGAGAAGAAGAAACAGATGCTGCTGCGGGAGAGGAAGAATTTAAATAAGCAATTTGAAAGGCTCTTAATAAGCCCCGATAATGAAAAATAAAACCTGCGTAATTATTGTTGGGCCAACAGCCGTTGGCAAAACCTCAGTTGCCACTGAATTAGCACAACATTTACACACTAAAATAATTTCTGCTGATAGCCGCCAGTGCTTTCGTGAATTAAATATTGGTGTGGCAAAACCTTCGTCGGAACAATTACAAAAAGTCGAACATTACTTTATCAATTCACATTCCATACAGGATGATGTAAATGCAAAAGTGTTTGAAGAATATGCTTTAGTGCATGTTTCAAATATTTTTAAAGCGCATGATGTTGCAGTAATGGTAGGTGGCACAGGGTTATATGTAAAAGCTTTTTGTGAAGGCATGGATGAAGTGCCACTAATAAAACCTGAGATACGTGAGAAAATAAATGCTGACTTTGAATGGAAAGGGTTGGAATGGTTGCAAAAGGAAGTTGAAAAAACAGACCCACTTTATTTTTTAAAAGGAGAAACAAAAAATCCACATCGCCTGATGCGGGCTTTGGAAGTAAAATTATCTACAGGAAGATCAATCATTGATTTTCAAACCAAACAAAAAGAAGAAAGGGATTTTAATATTTTAAAAATAGGGTTGCAGTTGCCCAGGGAAGAACTTTACAAAAGAATAAATAAAAGGGTAGATGAGATGATGCAGCATGGGCTTGCAGAAGAAGTAAAGAGTTTGCAAAAGTTTAAAAAATTAAATGCCTTGCAAACGGTTGGTTATAGGGAATTGTTTGGTCATTTTGCCGGCGATCTTACCCTTGAAGATGCCATTGAAGCAATTAAAAAAAATACAAGGCATTACGCCAAGCGACAAATGACATGGTTTAAAAAAGATGAAGAGGTGAACTGGGTCACACTAAATGAGCCAGTGGAAAATATAATTGAATACCTTAAAAATAGTTACACCAATTGATTGTTGCGGGCAAAATTCATAAGCCCTGCTACATTTTTTACTTCCAGTTTTCTGAATATATTTTTGCGGTGTGTGTTTATGGTAAGTTCACTCAGAAAGAGATTGCCAGCAATTTGTTTTGTGCTCATCTCATCGCATATCAATCGTATTATTCCAACTTCACGTTTTGTAAGCTGATATTTTTTTAAGAATGCATCAAAAAAATAAGAATCATCATTTAATAAAGAAGGCGAGTTCAATTGAAAATATTTTTCACCGGATAAAATATTATTGATAGCATCTTTTAATTCTGAGGCAGAAGAGTTCTTAATTATAAATCCATCTACATCCATTTTTTTTACGGCTTCAATTAATTCCGGCTGGCTATAGTTGGTAAGTACCAATACTTTTGTATTCGCATGATGTAATTTTATTTTTTGCAGGCATTGCATTCCGTCATATCCGGGCATGTTCAGGTCTAAAACCACAAGGTTCGGAGAATATTTTTCAACTGCATCCATAAGGTCGTAGCCATTTTGTGCAGTAGACATAATTTCCAGGTGGGTCATATCTTTTAACACCCCTGCGATGCCATCTAAAAAAAATTGGTGATCATCGGCTAATACAACAGAATATTTAATCACGATATAGGTATTTCAATGGTTACTATTAAGCCCTTTGGTTCGTTTTTATCAAAGGCAACCGAGCCTTTAAAATAATTTATTTTGGATTGTATGCCTGCAATTCCTAAAGTCTTTTTTTCTTCGTTTAATTTAGATTCAGAAATTCCTTCTCCATCATCTTCCGCGATCAATGTGAATGAATCTGCATGTTCGGATACTTGCAATAAAGCATTTTTTGCCCCCGAATGTTTTATGATATTATTCAGCAGCTCATAAGTTATACTGTATAATGTTGTGTAATAATTATGCAGAGCAGCATTGTAATTTTCAAAACCAATTATTAGTAATCTGATATTTATTTTTCCCGGGGCATTAAAAATTTCTATTACTTTTTCCAGCGATGATCTAAATCCTACATTTTCCATCATAACCGGGCTTAGTGCATGACTCAAACTTCTAACAACATCACAAACCATGGTTACCGCCTCTTCAGCTTTTGCTGCATGTAATATATATCGATCATTTTTTTCTGTCCCTCCTTCACGCAACAATGAAAGATTTAATTTTGCTGCAGATAGTAAAGAACCTGCTACATCATGCAATTGATTTGCAATTTGACTTCGTTCTGCTTCCTGAACATCCATCATGATTTTAGTATTCTCCTGTTGTTGCAAGTTCATTTGTATTAATAGTTTTTCTTTCTCAACGCGGTATTGATTAAAGCGGTATACAAGGCCTGCTGTTAAAATAATGGCTTCCATAATATAACCGACAGACAAACCAAAGTTGTTTAAAAAATTACTTAGGCCTGGCAAGCTTCCAAAAGAAAACGATACTTGTAATATGGCTAAAACAAACAACGTAAGGATGGCTACGAGATAAAAAAGTGCCAGTTTATTTCCACGGAGGGAAGCTGCTATTAATACAATCAAAATAAATATCACAAAAGAAAGTGAGATAAGGGGAATAAGATATTGTATGTATAACCACCATTTACTTTGGTACCCTCGTTCATCAAAAAATAATATCAAAATAATGCAGGAAATAAGGATGGTATTTAAAATAATTATAGCACGGTATGTTTTTTTATTTTTTACCCCGCCAATATATTGTATCAGGAACAGGCTTGAAAAAATAAGTGGTGCCAGCGCAAACACAGGCCTTGCCTTGCTAGCAAACCAGGGGAGGTTTGGCCATAAATATTCAAAACCATAACCTGCATTGCTTAATACCCAAAGCCATCCGCTAGCTGTGTATAAAATATAATAGATATATAACTTGTCTTTGGTAATTACAAAAAGATAGATCCCGAAAATTATCAGCAGCAAAATCATTCCCGAAAACAGCGCCATAATATTTTTATTTTTACTCTCTGCAGATAAGGCGTTTATTCTGGAAATTAGTTTAAAAGAAAGTTGTAGAGATTCGTTGGATTTATCAACCCTTGCCAGGTAGATTCCTTTTTTGCCAACAGGAAAATAAAATCCTGTTGCTTTAACAGGGCGTTGTGAAAAAGGAAAGTAATCCCCTGTGATCCATTCCTGTTGCAGCGTGCTGTCGGTGGCAAAAAAGAAATGAATACGGTTAATATGATGATGCCCGATAAAAAATAAAAGAGAATCCTTCTGTAATTGTCGCTCGTTTTGATAGGCTAACCAAAAAACAGAATGGGTAAATCCGGGGTTAAATTGATTGCTTGTATTTTTTGCAAACTTTCCTTCTTTAAATAATTCCAATGCGTTTTTCTCAGAAAGTTTTTTAGCACTGTCTTCATAAATATAAAATGATTGTTCACTTTTTGATTGTGCATACATGGTATTACAACAAATAATAAGGGAAACAATTAAAAAATTGTAAATCAGTTTTGGCAGAGGCATTGGAGGCAAGATAAAATAAAATCTGATAAAAATACATTTGATGAAAAATACCTAAAATAGGTATTGGCTGTTGATAATGGATGCATAATATTTGATGTAGTAATTTTTTTTGCACACTATATGAAAATTGAAGTAAAAAAAATATTAAGTAAGCAGGAAATGAAAGTGTTTGAGCTTGTTGAAAAAGGATATACCAGCGAAAAGATAGGGGGATATTATCAATTGCAACAAGTACGGTGCAAACTCATCATAGATATATGTTGAAGAAAAGCAGCATAGCTAATACGCAACAACTTTTGGGGATGGGATATAGAGAAAGCTTATTGAAATAAAAATTACCAGTGAAAATAAATTTCATCTTTTGTCAATATTGGTTTTAATAAATACCTATTAGTAGGTATTGTTTATCCTGAATTAAAATACTTGCTTTGCTTTTTTATATCCAAATCAATATCCTGCAGAAAGCCTAAACTTATTAAAGCACTACCCCCACACATCCGTACCCAGAAGTTTCACAATAGCATATTTGTAAAGACATGTTAGGATGTAAACTCTGTTTATAACAGTTAATAGAAATAGTACATTAAAACTAAACTAACAGTATGAAAAAGATCTACCTGTCCTTTCTTTGCTTTTTTATTGGTGCAAATGCATATTGCCAAAATCCTCTATTGTTGAAGGATATTTATCCGGGAGTTACCGGCAGCGGTATTCAACAAATCGTTATAACAAATAATTATACCTTTTTTAATGCTGAAGATGATGACGCGGACATTGATAGAGGTTTATACAGAACAGATGGAACTGCTGGAGGTACCATTAAATTAAATCTTGAGTATAGAGCCGTGACTCCCGGATTCATAAGTACAAAAGCAGAAAAGCTAACTGCCTTAGGAAATAAGATAATTTTTGCCGGAGATAACTCTCCAAATTATGGTGAAATATGGGCCAGTGATGGTACCCAGACAGGCACTATTGCGTTGGAAAGATTTCAACCATCAGTGCCAGGCCGGGTTCCTGTTATGGATATGGTAGCGGTTGGTTCATCAGTTATGTATGGAGTTACAGATAATCTAAACCACACTTTATTGAAAAAAACTGATGGTACTGCGGCGGGAACAACTTTGGTTTATGATTTTACGGGGTATAGTGCCCCTGAACTAGTACTTTTCAAATTGATAAATGGTATTCTTTATTTTGATCTTTATGATAGTGGTGGTTCAGGCGCAGATCAACTATGGAGAAGCGATGGTACAGCATCAGGGACTTATATGATAAAAGATTTTGGCTTAACCCGATATGCAGCTAGTTGGTATATGCCCGCCGGAAGCGTTTTTTATTTCACAATAGTAGAACCTGGTGTGGGCGATGTGCTTTGGAAAAGTGACGGTACATCGGCAGGAACTGTAGCCGTTAAAACAATCAATACCTCATCATCTCAATTAAATAACTACCCGCAATTTGCAGCAATAGGTTCTGTATTATATTTCGCTGCAAATGATAATGTAAATGGTAAGGAGTTATGGAAAACAGATGGAACAGATCTGGGTACTGTAACAGTTGGCGATATCAATGCCGGTATTGCAAGCTCAAACCCCTCGGGTTTAACTGTACTTAATAATGCTATTTATTTTTCGGCAACCACCACAACGTCAGGCAACGAATTATGGAAATATGATGGAACCGCCACTTCATTAGTAAAAGATATTAACGCAGGATCAGCTAATGCAAATCCGGGTTCTTTTGTAGTTTCTAGTAATACCATTTTATTTCGGGCAACCAGCCTTGCCTCGGGATCTGAACTTTGGATTACAGATGGTACAACAACAAACACTTTACCTGTAGCAGATATTAATCCGGGAGTTGCAAGTGCAAGTCCCAATATTTTAACGCCGGGAAATCCTGTTTATTTTTCTGCTAACAACGGAGTGAATGGAGCTGAATTATTTAAGTATGATAATTCAGATGGTATATCCGGACTTCATAAAATATATGTAAACGATAACAGTACTTTAGGAGATTTATTTACAACAGCAATTGGGAAAAATACAAATGCAGGAATAAAGTCTGCCCCGGTAGCCACTATTTCGTATGCACTTACTATTGCAGCGGCTGGTGATACCATTGTTGTAGATGCCGGCACATTTGCAGAGCAGGTAATTATTAATAAAGGCATTTCTATTATTGGTGCCGGGCAAAATCTTACTTCAATTATTACACCCGGTACAGCTCTTGTACCTGCACCCGGCCCTTTTACTGAAATAGGTTTGATAGAGACCACTCAGGGAATTGGTGATGTACACATAAGTAATATTTCAGTAACAAGTAATACAATATTTCCTTCGCAGAATATCATTATTCAAAGCGGCGGCAGTGTAAAAAATTGCAGGTTGCTTAATGGTGGCCAGGGTGTATTTTTTCGTATTGAGTCCGGCGTGAAAACCGCAGTGGTTGAAAATAATTTTATACAGCCAAATGGTATCGGTATTAATTGCCAGGGAAGTGGGTTAACTGCAAGCATCCTTAACAATACCATTTCAAATGTCGCTGGTTTTTATGCAGGCATTTTTGCGGGGCTCGATTTTGGCCCTATTGTTCAGCTAACAGTTACCAATAATATTATCAATAATTATTTTGGCAATGGCTTAATGGCAAACAGTTTTAATTCAAACATTACACAAAACAGTATTGTTGGTGCAGGCGGATTTGCTTTTCAACGAAACAGCGGTAATAAGCCTAATGTTACCTGCAACTGGTTTGGTACAAGCCAGGCAGAGGATATTGCTACAAAAATAAGTGGTATTGTTACATACATCCCTTGGTTAACAAACGGAACAGATAATGATGTAGCTAACGGTTTTCAACCATTGCCGGGCTCTTGCAATGGCCGCCAAAATAAATTTTATGTAAACGATAATATTCAAACAGGTGATTTATTTACGACCGCAGTGGGTAATAATGCTAACAATGGTTTTTCTTCAGCCCCATTTGCAACCGTAGATTATGCATATGGAATTGCACAGTCTGGTGATTCAATTATTGTAGATGCAGGAAGTTATAATCTTGCAGGGGCTACTTTATTACTATCAAAGTCTGTGGTGTTTTTGGGAACCAACTACCTTGTTTCTCCAAATGATCCTGCAAATAAATTATTGGTCAACACAGCCCGTCATTCAGAGTCTATTATCTCTAACGGAAAATTTTCTATCGCAAGCAATGGAATTTCTTTTGAAGGATTTACAATGGATTTAGGTAACGGGACAGCAGTAGAATTAGTGAACACTGCTGTTACGAACAATGATTTTGGTAATTTCAAATCTGCAAAAAATATTCTGAAGATCACCAACACAACTGCTAATCTTAATCTGTTTTCTATCACCGGTAAGTTTGTAAGCTCACCTAATATGCCTCAAACTTCCGGGTACAACATAAGTGATAACCGTTTTGAAAAAAGCGGCAGCGCAACTGGCAACACTTTAAACTTCAATTATGTAAAAAACATTTCGGTAACAGGTAATTCTTTTGTAGTAACAGGAACCACATTCAGAACACAACAAGCTGCTAACCTTGGGGCTACCGGATTGGTAGATGTTGTTAGTTTTTCCAATAATGTTGTAAGCCAGGCTTCCTCTGTTGTTGGTGGTAACAGGATAGCTTCAGCAGTAATATCCGGCAATAAAATGTTCAATGTCAGCAATGCTTTGGTCAACACGAATAATATGACCGAATCATCTAACATTGAGTTTAACAATAATGAAATGGGCAATGATTTAGGAACTCCGTTCATGTTATATAACCGAACTGGAATTTCACTGGCAGGCACTTCAAATATTTTAAAAGTTGAAAACAATATTATTACAGGTGTATCCCAGGCTGCAGTCAATCAATTTTTCTCCACTATGAACTTTACAGTTAATAATTCAGTACTTAACCCTTCATTTATCATACGTGGTAATAAAATTAGTTATGCAGGTAATTTCAGTTCGGTCCCAAGTCAGTTTCTCAGGCCTATTACTGTACGTGGGAATATTGGTAATACAACATTGGAGAATAATGAATTAATTCTGAATAATGCCGGTGGGCTGGGAGCAGTTGTGCCAACAACAGCTTTACCTGCTAACCCGGCTTTTACTATTGGTACAGATAATGGAAGCGGTGCTTACATGACATCCGGTGCAGTAATTAATATTTTAAATAACAAAATCCAGGGGTATAAACAATCTGTTGTATTCTATGATGTTTCTTCTGCTGGTCATGATGCATATTCAGGTTATGGTAATATTCCTGTAGGCGCCAAAGTAAATATCAACAACAATAGTTTTACTGGCGAGTCGCTTTCTATTAATAATGGAGCTGTTGGGCAAACTGTAAATGCATCATGCAATTATTATGGTGTAACTGCTTCTCAGGATATAATTAATAAGATTTCAGCAACAACTGTAAATTACATTCCGTGGTTAACAAATGGAACTGATAGTGATATTACTACAACAGGTTTTCAACCTGTTGCAGCAAGTTGTAATGGCACTCCCGTATCAGTAATGGTTACACTGGCAACAAATATTAAATGTTTTGGTGGTAATACAGGATCAATTGATGTTACTGTTTCCGGCGGTGTTGTTCCCTACACATTTGCATGGACAAAACAAGGGGATATAACATTTACTTCAGATGTAGAAGACCCCATTACACTTACAGCAGGCACTTACGATTTGGTGGTTACTGATGCAACAGGCTCAACAACTACATTACCCGTAACCCTTACAGAACCTCCGACAGCAATCACCTCCGGCTCAACAGGTAATTCAGTGGATTGTTTTGGAAATGCATCCGGCAGTGCTTCAGTTATACCAACCGGCGGGACAGGAACGTATACTTATTTATGGAGCAATGGAGCAACGACACAAAGCATTAATAATCTTGTTGCAGAAAATTATTCTGTAACTGTAACAGATGCGAATGGTTGTATTTCAAATTCCAATTACAATGTAACGGAGCCTGCCTTACTGGTATCAAAAGGTGGCGGAACAAATGTTTCGTGCTTTGGTGGAAATAACGGAACAGCAAGTGTTTCAGTTGCCGGCGGTACTCTACCTTACTCTTATTTATGGAGTAATGGTGCAACTACACAAAACATAAATAATCTTGTTGCCGGAAATTATTCTGTAACAGTAACTGATGCTAATGGCTGTATTACAAATTCAAGTTATACTGTTACACAACCTGGGTTATTGACAGCAACAGCAACAGGAACAAGTGTATCCTGCTTTGGCGGAAACAATGGATCAGCAAGCGTTTCAGTTAGCGGAGGAACAATTCAATATTCTTTTGTGTGGAGCAATGGTGCTACTACACAAAACATAAATAATCTTGTTGCCGGAGATTATTCTGTGACTGTAACAGATGCTAATGGCTGTATTACAAATTCAAATTATACTGTTACACAACCTGGTCAATTAACAGCAACAGCAACAGGAACAAATGTATCCTGCTTTGGCGGAAACAATGGATCAGCAAGCGTTTCAGTTAGCGGAGGAACAATTCAATATTCTTTTGTGTGGAGCAATGGTGCAACAACACAAAACATAAACAATCTTATTGCCGGAGATTATTCTGTGACTGTAACAGATGCTAATGGCTGTATTACAAATTCAAATTATACTGTTACACAACCTGGCTTGTTGACAGCAACAGCAACAGGAACAAATGTATCCTGCTTTGGTGGAAACAATGGAACAGCAAATGTTTCAGTAATAGGAGGAACAACTCAATATTCTTTTGTGTGGAGCAATGGAGCCACAACACAAAACATAAATAATCTTATTGTAGGAAATTATTCTGTTACTGTTACAGATGCAAATGGTTGTACTTCCAACTCAACATATACGGTAACTCAACCCACAGCGTTAACTGTTGTACTAACGGGTACAAAAGCTTCTTGCGTTGGAAGTGTAACTGCAACCCCATCGGGAGGCACAACTCCTTATTTATATTTATGGAATAATGGAGCAATTACACAAACTATCAACGGTATTCCAAATGGCACTTACACTGTTACTGTAACTGATGCAAAAAATTGTACAACAACGGGCACCTTTACCGTTACAGGAAACTCTCCTATCAATCCATCAACATCACAAATAAATGTAAGCTGCTTTGGCGCATCGGATGGCAGCATTACTGTCACGGGTGCAGGCGGTGTTGCACCTCATACATACAGCATTAATGGATCACCTTACCAATCAAACAATGTGTTCAACAACCTTATTGCAGGAAGTTATTCGGTGAGTGTGAAAGATGCGACAGGATGTTTTGATTTTGTTACAAGAACAGTTACTCAGCCACCGGCATTAATAGTTGTTCCTGACAGTATTCGCAATGCATGCTATGCTACTAATAATGGAAGAATATATATTACTGTAACTGGTGGAACTGGAACAAAAACATACAACTGGACAGGGCCAAACGGATTTACATCAACAGTACAGGATCCAAATAATCTTTTTGGAGGAATATACAATGTTTCAGTTACCGATACAAAAGGATGTAATGCAACACTCACAGTAAATGTAATAGAAAGACCACTTGCATCTGTGAGCGAAGTGATAACAAATGTTGGATGCAGGGGAGCTTTTACAGGAGCCATTGATGTAACCACAACCGGCGGAAGCGGTACTGGCTTTACTTACAAGTGGACCGGAGCAAATGGTTTTGTAGCTTCCACAGAAGATATTGCTGGGCTCAAGGCAGGCAATTACACAATAGTTGCTACGGATAATGAGAATGGTTGTACCGTTACTAAAGTTATTGTTGTATCACAACCTGCAACTAATGTAAGTCTTACTATTGCAAAAACAAATGCAACAGCTTGCAATTCTTTGGGAACTATAACAGGAACCGGAGCAGGCGGAACTGCTCCTTATCAATACAGCCTCGATGGAAACAGTTTTCAATTTTCCAATTTATTTACAGGCTTGTACGCAGGTAATGATACGATTTGGATTAAAGATGCAAATGGATGTACAGCATTTAAAGCTGTTGCAATTACTGATAACGGCAGTGATCAATACGAAGCGAACAATGCACAAAACAAAGCAGCAGCCATTACAATAAATGCAACCAATGTTTTTGCAAGAATAGCACCATTGGCAACAGATGTTGACTGGTTTAAGTTTACTACAGGCAATACTATAACAAGCCATACAGTAACGCTAACACATCCTTCAATTAACTATACTTTTAATTTATACAACAGCGCAGGAACGCTTATTGCCCCAACAAGTACCGGCAGTATAACTAAAACATATGCATCCTTAGCTGTTAATACAGTGTATTCAATAAAGGTTTCCGGCCCGCTTTCTTATGTATGTTATAATATCTCGGTGTCAAATATTAATGCATCAGCAAGAACCTCTGTAGTGATATCAACGCCATCACCAACAGAATTAAAAAGTGGCAAATCATCATTGATGTCAGCAATATTAAAGGCGTCGGTTTATCCAAATCCGCATACTGGAATGTTTAACCTGGTGATCAATTCGCCTGAAAGTGGTATGGCAAATATTGAATTGTTTACTGCCGCCGGACAAAAAGTTGTTATTAAAAATGTGAAAGTAAAAATAGGTGAGAATACAGTACGCTTCAACAATATAAAAGAAAGCTTCTTGATTTATAAAATAACGGTAGGTAAAAATTACGTTACCGGAAAAGTTATCGGACCTAAATAGTAAACGCCTAAAACAGAAAACCCATTCACAAAAATGGGTTTTCTGTTTTAGAAAATGTTTATAATTTAAACCCTATCGTTGCAACAATATTTCCTGTATTATTTTTAAGTGAAGCCGGGTCATTTGGTTTATCCTGCAGGCGGTAAGGATAATTTACATCTTTATTCATTGCATACACATAAGTGAGGTCAGCAAAAAAACCTTTGTCCCTGTAACCTAAGCCACCACTAAGTTTAACGCGATCAGCCTTGTCAGTTTTATATGGATTGCCATAATAGGCAGCCCCGGCTCTAAACATAATTGTATTAAATTTTAACTCGCCACCCACCCTAACATTCAGGGCTCCTTTATACTGTTGTTTAATAGCTTCATTAAGGTCAGTAAAATAATTTTTTGTATCAACATTATTATCTGCTGCAGTAAATGTAGCAGACTTGTAATTTATATATTCAACATCAGCGGTAATAAAAGCTCTTTGTCTTTTTACATTTTCCACTTCGCGAAAAACATAAGAAGCACTTCCCATAACTCTCCATGGAGTAGTCAGTGTATATTTTAATAACCCCGGCTGGTTGTTATTAAAGTCTAATGAGCTTTGTCTTTTTAATCCTGCTCCGCCATATCCTTCCAGGTCAGTTATTATTTCCGTAGTGTATTTGTCAGTTAATTCATAAATGGTAGGAGAGTGAAAGGCAATTCCGAGGCGTACATATTCAACCGGTTTATAAATAACTCCAACTTTTGCATTTACTCCAAAGCCTTTTGTTTCTAAAGTTTGGTTTGCTAAAAAATTATTGAAATGATTAGATAAACTTCCTGTTGCATCACTTTCTTTAAAAGTACTATTACGTTTAAAAATTAAAATAGGTACGCTGAGTGTTCCGCCAAAATATAATTTGTCTTTTACATTTACTGCACCGCCTAATGCAATGTCAGTTGCGCCGCCACTACTGATAATAGTATGCTCCTGGTTAAGCCCAGTGCCAACCGGAGCAAGACTTCTGTAACCTGCAACAGAACCATTCGTTGCTCTTATTGTATCAATTAAGAAGGTGTTAAGTGCAAGGCTGCTGCCATAGGGATAGTCCTGAGCTGCACGGTTGGGATCAGTAACATTATTATGAATTAATTCCTCAAGATATTTTTCTGAATAAGAGCTTCTATTATTTAATCCTTTGTAAAAAATATTGCTGTTAAAATCTGCAGACCTGTTAACACCAATAGCAAGAGTAAAATTTCTTATGTTCTTTGTCTGGTTATTATTAAAAGAAAATAATAAGCCACTTGCGCTTAAAATAAATTTGTTGCCTGACGTGGTTGCTAATATTCCTTTGTAAGTGCTTTTATTGTTGTACAGATTGTAACCGGGAGTTATCACTACCTCATTAGTTTTATAAAACCCTAAACCTGCAGGGTTACCAAAGAGTGTTGAAAATTCTCCTCCTAATGAGCCGGAAGCGCCGCCTATGGCCTGGTTGCGGGCTGTACCGCTTTGTGTTGTAAATGAATAACGCAATGCATCTACTGGCTCCTGGGCAAATGTTTTTGTAATAGCGAATAAAAAAATTGCTATGTATAAGCATGTTTTCATAATAAGAAGTTTATGAGATAAAGGGATTGTAGAAATAAAAGTGGAGAGTAAATTTTTTCAATAAATATGTTTTGATGCAGGGACAACTTTTAGCTGTCCCTGCTTTTATTAATTAATTGTCTTTCTTGAAAGTTCTTACAGGTGCACTGGTACTGTTTGTGGAGGGGGCACTCTGGGTATTGGTGATAGTATTGTTATTATTATTGGTTCTCTCAAATGTTCTTGAAGAAGAAGAATTATTTGAATTGCTATTGCTATTGTTATTGTTATAATTATTATTAGAATTATTGTAATCATTTTTATTGTAATAATTATTGTTAGAATTATTATCACCATTAAAAACTCTTCTTATAAAATTGCCAACACCACTGCCGTTATTTGGACTTACAGGAGTACTAAAAGTTCTTACCGGATTTGTTGGGCTTGAATTATTTTGGCTACCCAACTTAGGGTTGAATGTCCTGGATGAATCAGGAGAAGTTGTATTTGGAGAATACGCACCTAAATTAGTTTTTCTCGGTTGCGAAGTATTTTGTGTTGGGTTTGTTTTTGGATTGGCATAAACAGGGTACCCATTAGAGTAACCATTATTATATCCATAAGGGTATCCACTATCGTACCCATATGGATGATCATACCTGTCATCATATCTTCTGTAGCGGCGGTTATTCACTCTTCTTCTAATGTACCTGTCGTCAGGGGAGGTATATACAGAATTATCCTGCACTTTTTTATTTTCATCATCTCTTCTCACATTCTCAGTTTGCAACCGGGCAGGGGAATAATACACATCATCCGGCGTTTGTCCTGTTTTATAAGAAGTGGAACAGCTTATTATTGTGGCGGTGGCGAGAGCAGCAAGTAAAAAATTAATTTTCATGATGGTGAGTTTAGAAGGTTTTAAAATTGAAGTCGTTACTTTTGTGCGAAGGAATTCCTGACACAATTTACTTAGCCTACAACGCATATTTCATTGTAAGGGTGTTAAAAATAAGCTAAGAGATTTACAGAATAAAAAATAAAATGAGCAAAGAAATTACAAGCAGGCAACAGGATTATTCGCAATGGTACAATGATCTTATTATAAAAGGCGGGTTGGCAGATTATAGTGCAGTGCGGGGCTGCATGGTTATTAAACCTTATGGCTATGCTTTGTGGGAAAACATGCGGGATCAATTGGATAAAATGTTTAAAGAAACAGGTCATCAAAATGCATATTTCCCTTTGTTCATCCCGAAAAGTTTTTTAAGCAAAGAAGCCGCACACGTGGAAGGTTTTGCAAAGGAATGCGCTGTGGTAACTCATTACAGGCTGATGAATGATCCTAATGGCGGAGGAATAATTGTTGATCCCGATGCAAAGCTGGAAGAAGAATTGATTATCCGTCCAACTTCAGAAACAATTATCTGGAACACATATAAAACATGGATACAATCTTATCGGGACCTTCCTTTATTAATAAATCAATGGGCTAATGTTGTAAGATGGGAAATGCGTACACGATTGTTTTTGCGTACTGCAGAATTTTTGTGGCAGGAAGGGCATACAGCACATGCAACTTCACAGGAAGCAATTGATGAAACATTGCTGATACTTAATATTTACGCTGAGTTTGCTGAAAAGTGGATGGCAATGCCAGTAGTAAAAGGAATAAAAAGTATTAATGAAAGATTTGCCGGTGCAGAAGATACATATTGTATAGAAGCGCTGATGCAGGATGGCAAAGCATTACAGGCGGGTACTTCACATTTCCTGGGGCAGAATTTTGCCAAAGCATTTGATGTAAAATTCAGTGACAAACAAAATAAACTGGATTATGTATGGGCAACGAGTTGGGGAGTTAGTACAAGGCTGATTGGTGCTTTGGTAATGGCGCACAGTGATGATGAAGGTTTAGTGTTGCCGCCAAAATTAGCGCCGATCCAGGTTGTGATCATTCCTATTTACAAAGGAGAAGATCAAAAAAATATAATTGATGAGAAGGTGAAAGATTTGCTGATAAAATTTAAAGCGCTTGGCATTAAAGTAAAGTATGATGATAACGATAACAACAGACCGGGATGGAAATTTGCAGAATATGAAATGAAAGGTGTTCCTGTTCGTATTGCAATTGGCGCAAGAGATCTTGAAAAAAATATTGTTGAAGTGGCAAGACGGGATACAAAAGAAAAGATGACAGTAAGTATCGACGGCCTTGCAGAAACGATCCATGCTTTGCTAAATGATATACAGCAAAATATTTTCAGCCGTGCAAAAACATTCAGGGATGAAAATATTTACAAGGCAGATACATGGGAAGAATTTGAAAAATTATTGGATGGTCCCGGAGGTTTTATTTCTGCTCACTGGGATGGAACTGCAGCAACAGAGGACAAAATAAAAGAGCTTTCAAAAGCAACGATACGTTGTATCCCTCTTAATAATTTACAGGAAGAAGGTAAATGTATATTAACCGGCAATCCAAGCAGGGAAAGGGTTTTGTTTGCAAGAGCTTATTAAATCAATTGCCACAAACGCTCTAATACACTAATTCACAAAGAAAAACTTTGTGTTACTTTCTGTCTCTGCACCTTTGTGGCAATTGATTTGTTTTTATCATTCATTTTTTTCATCTTGTTTCTA
>JBKJSX010000027.1:0-10624 GCA_046594375.1 Chitinophagaceae bacterium | reverse complement strand
CGGGCATTCTTTTAACGGCTGGCTTTACAGCAAAATTTTATATGCTGTTAGCTGCGGTAAAAAATGGTCACCAGTTCTGGCTGGTAATACTTGCTGTAATATGTGCAGCAATTAGTGCTTACTATTATTTTAAAGTTATCCAGGCAATGTATTTTAAAGAACCTTCCGCAGACGAAGATCATCAAATGGATGCACCTTCTTCTTTTAAATGGTTACTAATTTTAACCGCCGCAATTATTATAATTTTAGGTATCATGCCAGGGCTGGTTATAGACTGGCTTTATTATTAGTCGTTAAGTTAGTGAGTCATTTATTAGTCATTAAGTCAAAGAGTCATTAATCATCTTCATTAATTTTGATTTATTTATTTATTGACCCTTGACCTATTGACCTTGTCTTTAAATTATGCAAACATCAGATACTTTATCGTTAGCATTTCGTACAGTAAAAAGCAACAAGCTTCGTACAGGCATCACTGTCGCTATAATAGCCTTTGGTATCATGGCATTGATAGGAATTATTACTGCTATTGAGGCAATGAATCAAAGCCTAAACGAAAATTTTTCTACCATGGGTGCCAATGCATTTAGTATCCGGTATAGAGACAGGCAAATTCACATCGGCGGCAATAATGACCGCGTAAAAAAAACAACTAAGGGTGCGCTGAAAGAAAAAAATTCCAACACAGGCAGAATAATAACGTATGAAGAAGCGAGGGCTTTTAAACAAAGATTTGCTTTTCCTTCGCTGGTAAGTATTTCTATAAGAGGCCCAAGAAATGTTGTTGTAAATAATGAGAAAATAAAAACAAATCCAAATGTAGTGGTGCAGGCAGGCGATGAAAATTATCTGCAACTAAGCGGTTATACTTTATCTGTAGGCCGCAATTTTAATAAGCTTGATGTGGAAAGCGGAAGAAGTGTTTGCGTGTTGGGCAACAGTGTTTCAAAAAAAATATTTGGCGATTACCCGCAACGGGCTGTTGATAAAATAATAAAAGTTGCTAATATTAAATACAGGATAATTGGTATCCTTAAAGACAAAGGCTCAAGTGCATTTTTAAATGCAGACAATGTTGTAATAACAACGTATAATAATATCAGGCGATTATTTCCAACGGCCGGTACATCTTATAATATTGGTATCATGGTAAATAATATAAAAGATATGGATATAGCTATAGGCGAGGCAACAGGCACTTTCAGACCCATAAGAAAATTAGATTTTACTGAAGAAAATAATTTTTTTGTAGATAAAAGCGACAGCATTGTGCAGGCATTTACAAATAGTTTAGGCAGCATAACCACAGCTGCGGCATTTATTGGATTGATAACTTTAATTGGAGCAGCCATCGGGCTTATGAATATTATGTTAGTTGCAGTTAACGAACGAACCCGTGAAATTGGATTGATAAAAGCGTTGGGTGGCACAAAAAAAAGTATCCGCCAGCAGTTTCTTTTTGAATCAATAATTATCAGTTTGATAGGTGCACTTTTTGGAATTTTTCTTGGAGTATTGGTAGGGAACCTTTTTGGAATAGTTTTAAAAACGGGATTTGTAGTTCCATGGGGTTGGGTAGTTACAGGAATAGTTGTTTGTTCGCTGGTTGGTTTATTTGCGGGTTTGTACCCGGCGTATAAAGCATCAAAGCTCGACCCTATTGTAGCTTTGCGCTATGAATAATAAGCAGATTATCATTTCGAAAGCAGAACCTTCTGCTGATAGTTTTCCACTTTTTATATTTATTTTTTTAGAATACCCATTTTATAGTATTAATTATTAACTTGTGAGCCACATTAAAAAAATGAAAACGGTTTTTTGATTTTAAAAATATTTTTCATTAGCATTGTGTAATCAATTTTTTTAACCACATACCACTAAATTTAATTCACACAAAAACTTAGCATCATGGCAGAAACAGTAAGATCTACCACATCGGTTCAGGCAACCAAATCAAGTAACGCTATTTCATGGATAGCTCCTTTGGTTTGTATTATAGCAGGTTATTTAATCTGGCGTTTTGTAATAGGCTCTTCAAGCAATTTCACTAATCCTGATCCTGCAGGAGGTTTCTGGCCTGATCATAAAGGTCCTAAAACAAATTTTTCAAAAATGTATGAAGGAGGAATTATTGTTCCTGTGCTTATCGGATGCTTCCTTATCGTGTTCACATTTGTTATCGAAAGATTACTTACAGTTTTAAAAGCTAACGGACGTGGCTCGATCGCTGATTTTATTCGTAAAATACAATACAACCTTGCCAACAAAAATGTTGATGCAGCCCTTGCAGAATGCGACCGTCAAAAAGGTTCTGTAGGAAACGTAATGAAGGCCGGTCTTCGTAAATACAAAGAGATGATAACCGCTGGTGAGTTAGATACGGAACAAAAGGTGTTGGCTATACAAAAAGAAGTGGAAGAAGCTACAGCTTTGGAACTGCCAATGCTGGAAAAGAATCTGGTATTCTTATCTACCATTGCTTCTGTTGCAACCCTACTCGGATTATTAGGCACTGTAATCGGCATGATACGCTCTTTCTCTGCTTTGGGACAAAGTGGTGGTGGAGAAGCAGCTCAGGCTCTATCTCAAGGTATATCTGAAGCTTTATATAATACAGCTTTAGGTATCGGTACATCTGCCTTTGCAATTATCACTTACAATGTGTTCACTACAAAAATTGATGGCATTACTTATGGCATTGATGAATCAGGCTTTACGTTAACTCAAAGTTTTGCTTCTTTGTACAAATAATTCTTATGGAATTATTGTAAAAATGAATCTCAACAACATAAACCTAAAATAATGGGAAGAGCTAAAATAAAAAGGGGAAGTACCACAGTTGATATGACGGCAATGTGCGACGTGGCATTTCTATTATTATCTTTTTTTATACTTACCACCAAATTTAAACCAGCCGAAGCTGTTGAAGTTAAACCGCCAAGTTCTGTTGCAAGTAAAGTTGCTCCCGAAAAAAATGCTTTCCTGGTATCTATTAATAAGGAGGGTATAATCTTTATACAGATAAGCAGCGATATAAAAGATGGTGTTATAGACGAATTGTCTACAACCCACAATTTAACGTTGACGGCGGAAGACAAAGGATTATTCAAACAATCGATGTTTGTTGGAACTCCATTAAGCCAGTTAAAACAATTCATACGTGTTAAGCCTGAAGATCTGGGGAAGGTAAAATTGCCTGGTGTACCAGCAGATAGTAGCAATAATGAATTACAGGCGTGGATAAATGCTACTATAAATGCAAACAAGGGTAGCACCATTAACTGGTTAATTAAGGGAGATAATTCATCAAAATATTCAGCCTTCAGAGATGTGATAAATGCTTTTAAAAAGAACGAGGTTTTTAAATACCAGTTGGTTACAACACCTGAAGGTATTCCTGTGGGAAGTGAGCTTGAAAAGAAAAGCCTTGCAGGTCAAAAATCTGAAGAATAACAAAGCTTAATTTAAAAAAATTTAAATCTTACTACTATGGCAGAAATGGAAGTAAAAGGCGGTGGACATAAAAAAGGGCCTGGTGTAAAAAAAGGAAAAAAGCTATCTACCAGGGTGGACCTTACACCCATGGTTGATCTTGGATTTTTACTGATTACCTTTTTTATTTTTACCACAACAATGTCTCAGCCTACGGCTATGAAACTGGCAATGCCAAAAGATACTGACAAGCCTGATGAACTTAACAAGGTTAAGGAATCGGGGGCATTAACTGTAATGTTGGGCAAATCAAATGTTATCTATTATTACTTTGGTAACGATCCTACTAAACTACAAACCACAGGTTTTAAAGATATCCGCGGTATCATTCTTGAAAAGAAAAAGAATACACCTGTGGACGATTTTTTTGTTACGATCAAGCCCGATAAAGATGCAACCTATTCTAATGCAGTTGATATGCTTGATGAAATGACGATTAATGATATAAAGCGGTATGCAATGGTTGATCCGTCAGCTGATGAATACAAGCTCATACAGTTAACTGAACAAGCAGGTGGTATAAAATAATTTATGGATTATTTCATTTTATGTGTCTAATTAAAAAGAGTAAAAATGGAAACTAACAAAATATTAAGTGCTGATATCCTTGATATCCTTTTTGAAGGAAGGAATAAGGAATATGGAGCATATGATTTACGCAAAACCTATAATAAAAGAATAGGGATGGCGCTTATTATTACTGCAGCTATTGCTTTATTGATATTTGTGGGTAGTGTTATAGCAAAAACTATCGAAGATAACTCTGCAAAACCAATAGAGGTAAAAGACCTTGCATTAGAGCAGGTTCAAAAAGAAGAGAAACCAATACCACCACCACCACCACCACCAAAATTACCACCACCACCACCCATACAAACTATTCAATTTACTCCTCCTAAAATTGTAAAAGATGAGGAAGTTATTAAGCCTCCTGTGGAAAACGAAAAAATTGAGGAAGCTAAAGTTGACGTAAAAACAGTACAAGGCGTAAAGGACATTGGAATTGTTGCACCACCCCAGGAAGAAAAGTCACAGGTAATTGAAGCGCCAAAAGCGGTAGCCGAAGATGAAGATAAAGTTTTCACTAAGGTAGAGATCGAAGCCTCATTTCCCGGTGGAGATGGAGGATGGGCACGCTATGTAAAAAAAGCTATAGAAGGAAACATAGATGAGTTAACTGAATCCGGACAATCAGGTACATGCAGGGTAAGATTTATTGTGTCAAAAGACGGTACTGTAAGTAGTGTAGAAGCATTAACGATGAAGGGATCAAAGCTGGCAGAAATTGCTGTTAATGCAATTCGTAAAGGTCCAAAATGGACACCTGCTCAGCAAAATGGACGTATGGTAAATGCATATCGCGAACAACCGGTAACATTTACTATCCAGGATCAGTAATTTTTTAATTTAAAATAATGTAATAACCGTTTCATGATAAATGAAGCGGTTTTTTTTTATGTCGTTTTCAAATTCCCCCTTTATAGGTTAGGGGTTTATCTTTGTCGCTATGATAAATAAACTTTCCGGATGGGATGATACAATAGTTGCATTGGCAACACCACCCGGCATTGGGGCAATAGGAGTGATCCGGTTATCGGGTAACAATGCAATTGATATTGTAAATAAATTATTTCCTTCAAAAGATCTTGCCATACAATCCACACATACATTACATGTTGGCTATTTAAAAGATGAGTCTGCAATTCTTGATGAAGTTGTTATCTCCCTTTATAAAAATCCTACATCATATTCAGGAGAAGATGTGGTAGAAATAAGCTGCCATGGTTCTGCATTTGTTCAGGGTCAGGTTATTCAGTCAATAATAAATAAAGGTGCACGCCTTGCGAAAGCGGGTGAATTTACTCAGAGGGCCTTTCTAAATGGAAAGTTAGATCTTACACAAGCGGAAGCTGTAGCTGATCTTATTGCAAGTAATACCGATGCTTCTAAAACTGCTGCATTAAATAATATACGTGGTGGATTCTCTGAATTATTAAAACACCTGCGTGAACAACTTATTCAATTCTCATCTCTAATAGAATTGGAACTGGATTTTAGCGAAGAAGATGTAGAGTTTGCAGATAGAAAAAAGTTTATAGAATTAATCGGCAAAATATCTGCATCAACAAAAAAATTACTCCATTCCTTCAAGCTTGGTAATGTTGTAAAAAATGGTGTAAGCGTAGCTATTGTTGGCAAACCTAATGCAGGAAAATCTACTTTACTGAATACACTCTTAAATGATAACAGGGCTATAGTAAGTGAAATTGCAGGAACAACCAGAGACACTATCGAAGAAATAATAAATATAAATGGAATTTTATTTCGGTTAATTGATACTGCAGGAATAAGAGAACATACTGCCGATACTATCGAGAATATGGGAGTAATAAAAAGCCTTGAAAAAATAAAGGAAGCTAATATTGTGCTGTACTTATTCGATGTAAATATTATGACGCCGGATGAACTGGAAGCCATTAAAAAAGATCTTGATGAACAGGATAAAAAAATAGTGCTCGTTGGCAACAAATCTGATATTCTTAATTATGAAAAAGAAAATTTTGGAGATTTTCAAATTGAATATATTTCAGCAAAAGAAAATGTTGGTATTGAAGAATTAAAAAATAAATTATTTTTATCTGTTACAGAAAAAAATATCCTTACGGAAAACATAATAGTAACTAATACCAGGCACTACGAGGCTTTACAACATGTTGAAAGATCGTTGCATGATATTAGTAAAGGGTTGGAAAATAAGATTTCCGGCGATCTGTTAGCATTAGATATAAGACAATGTCTTTACTATCTTGGTGAGATAACAGGTGAGATTACAAATGAAGACCGCTTAGATTATATCTTCAGCAAGTTTTGTATCGGAAAATAGCCACCTGGTGTGGTATTTTCTGATTTGTCCATCTTTATAAATAGCGGAGAAAGGCCTGTCTTTTGTAAATATATTAAGCTGCCATCTTCCGGCATTCTTCTGCACACTGCTTATATGCCTGTAGGCAAACCTAATATTTTAAGAAGGAAATTTTATTGCATCTTAGTTAAAAGAAAAGCAGCAAGAAATCCAAACACGGTAACAACTCCAATAAAATCATGCCCTTCTTCAAATGCTTCCGGCATCATGGTATCACTCAGCATGGCAAGTATTGCTCCTGCTGCAACTGCAACAGTTGCTGCGATAACATCGGGAGAGAAGTTCTTAAAAATTGTATACCCGCAAAACGAAGCGATACCGGAAATAATTGTTATGCCAATCCATATCCCAAAAATATATTTCTTTGATCTGCCCGAACTTTTCATTCCTGATGTACTTGACAAAGATTCAGGAATGTTGGAAAGGAAAATGGCTATCACTGCTGCTGTGCTTACAGCGCCACCTTCAATCATACTAACGCCAATGGCAATAGATTCAGGTATCCCATCTAATAAGGCACCAAGCGCTATAGCTAATCCGCTTCCGTTATTATTCTTTTCAGATGCTTGTTTTTGTTCTGATCTCTTTCTATGCTTTGCCCCTTTTTTACTTAAGTAATAATTTACGCCAGAGTATATAACTGCGCCGCTTACAAAGCCAATGGCTGTAGAATCAAAGCCTCCACGTTTATATGCCTCATCTATAAGATCGAAAGCAAGTGCAGAGATCAATACGCCGCTGCCAAAAGCCATCACAAAAGCAATTACCTTCTTTGGAACAGTAGTATAAAATCCTAACAGAGCCCCAATAATTAATGCCGAGCCGGATACTAATCCCCAAAAAGTTGCTTGTGCCCATAAAGGAAATGTAAGTAATAACATAACAAAATTATTGTCTGAAAAAGATTGTGGCAAATGTTTTTGCGCTAAAAAATTCTATTTATTTTTCAATTCATTTATTGAAGCAGCAAGTATTTTGATCTGCAATTTTAATTCCTGAATATCTTTTGAACCCGCAATAGGTGCACTTTTTTCTTCTGCATCTCGCCCAATAAAAAATGTTGCAAGGGTTGCTGTAACATAACCAAAAATTGCATATCCAAATAATGATAATAAAAAAGCCAGCCCTCTTCCTTCCGGTGTTTGAGGAAAATAATCACTGCCTGCAGTAATGATCCGCATTGCACTCCACCACAAAGCCATTCCGAAATTAGTAAACCCGGGGTTTGGTTTTTCCAGTGTATACATTCCTGCAGCCCCTGCAAACGTAACTGCAACAGCAAGCAAAGCAACATATCCAAATGCTCTTCTTTTCATTGTAGCCCGCAGGCTTTTCATACTCCTGTTAATAGAAGATACAATTCTTACTATGCTTATGCTTCTTACGCCCTGTAACAATTTTATAAAACGGAAAATGCGAAATATTCGCAGTGCAGGAATTAATAAAGAGATAGCAGTGAGCCAGTTTTTTTTAATGAATTTGATTTTATAAGGGGCAAGAATAAACTTGATAATGAAATCAATGATAAATATTATCCAAATGATAAATGTTGCGTATTGCAATAATTTTGGAAGCCCCCTATTAATTCAACAACAAGAAGGATAAGCCATACAAAGCCGAGAAAGACCATCGGACCCTCGAGCAATTGTTCCACTTCATTTAATAGTTTATTTCTTTCATGGGCTAATTGCTGTTTCATCCGCGATCTTTTTTATGCTTAAATTGTTTTGTTGTGCATTTGATCTTTTAAAGAAACTATTTCATTCATCATCATATCACCTTTGGTTCCAAAGTCCAGCGTTCTTATAGGGAAGGGGATAGTAATTCCATTTTTATCAAAGGCTTTTTTTATCCTCATCACAGCTTCGCTTTGTACAGATAGATAATCTATTTGACCGGCGGTGCTTACCCAAATACGAATTACAAAATTTATAGAACTGTCATCAAAAGCTTCATAAAACATTGTTATTTCATCATTGGTAATTCCAGGGATAGCCGTTACAGAATTCATGGTTACTGTTTTTACTTTTTCAAGATCCTCATTATACGAAATACCGATACGCAAATCCATTCGACGTTTGCCTAATAAAGAATAATTTTCAATAGGGTTTTGCAGTACTTCTTTATTCGGGATAATCACCATCTGCCCCTGGAAAGTTTTTATAACTGTGTCCCGCAAATTTATTTCCACAACTTCGCCCATGTATTCTTTTATTTTTACAATATCACCGGTGTGCAAGGGCTTTCTTACAGATAAAAAAATACCCGACATAAAGTTTGAAGCAATATCCTGGAATGCAAAAGCCAGTGCTAACCCTATAATTCCTGCACCAGCTAAAATAGATGTTACTGCTTTATCAAGCTTTAAAATACTTAGCACCATAAAAATGGTAACACCTAAGGATATGACGTAAACCAATAAAGTAAAAAGACTATTTAAAGTGGGATTACGAATGATCTTTTTTGAAAATTTTCCAATAAGGTTCTTTATAAATTTGGCAAGAAAAAGACCCAAAACTAAAACCAAAGCAGCCAAAACAACATTGGGTAAAATCCTTATTATCTCTTTTAACCAAAGAGATAGTTTATCCCGAATAATTTCATATGCATTATCCATATTATTTTTAAAATATTTTAATTAATCAATACTGCCCATCCGCTATTTTGTAAATAGAAATATATTATCAGATAGTTATAAAGGGAGGTAAAATGTTTTTCTAAAATCAATACAAGTAATTATTCCTTTATTCTTCTTAAAATTTTCTCCATTATTTCTACCGCTTTTAAGATACTTTCTTCAAACGAAGCGGAGTTTCTTTTTGTAAATTTATTTTCACCGGGCAGTGATGCATAAAGTTCGCACCATTTATTAGCGGGATTATTTTTGGCCCCCTCTTTAAGTGTTACGTCGACTCTTATTAAATTAGGACGCTGATGAAACAGTTTACTTATTTTATCCTGGACAAAAGTTTTTAACTCTTCTGTTTCTTTAAATTTTAATGTTTGAAGTGTGATGTTCATATTCGTTTTTTTATAAAAATTATTGAAATATAATATTTAGCCTATTGTGATTAGTTAGTAACTAACCTTGACATTAAGGGTTGTAGGTTCAGCGGAAAATAAGATGGTTCAGATGCTATACGTTTATTTACCATTTTTATAAGTTCAGGTGTTAGTTCCGGTTTGATAGAGAGAACAGGAATTTTTGAATGATTCACTATTTTTTGTGTATAGGTACCTTTAAAAAACTGGTACCATTTTTTATCTAAAGTGGCATTTATAATAATCAGGTCATCCTTTCGTTTTTCGGATACCTCCAATATTTTTTCAGCTATATCTTCACAATTAATCACGTCACATGTTACATTACTTTTGCTGTGATGTATTATATCCATTACTGAGGTTACTTTTTTTGAAAGCAGGAATACATCCTCCATATCTTTTTCATTACATACTCCCAAAATATGAACTGCTGAATCATTTTTTTCTACAATGGGTTTTATATAATCATATTTCTCAACAACGCCTTCTATATTTCTTACCGGGTAAACTATACTGTTAAATCCTACTTCATCAAACGAAGCAGGTATGCTTAGTACAGGGCAAGGTGCCTGTTTTATTACTTCATAGGTATTTGTTCCCATAAAATATTCCTTTACCCCTGAAGTGCCGTGAGCACCCATTACAACCAGGTCTATGTTTTGCTCCTGGATATATTTATTAACACATTGCGACACGGCTCCTGTATCTAATAATATTTTTACAGATAAATTTTTGTGTATATCTGTAATGTGTTGCATCTGTCTTACTAATAAATTTGAAGCATTTTCTAATTCGGGCATTTCTAAAGATCCCATTATACCGGAACCGTCAGGAGTAATACCTATGTATGCAGATTCAACAGCATGCAATAAATGTAAATTTGCCTTTTGCCGTAAAGCCATACCAATGGCTACCCTTACAGCATTATTTGCTATTTCAGAAAAATCTGTAGGCACGAGGATATTTTTTATTTCGTATATCATCTGATTAAAATTTATTTGTGATTAAAATTGATTCTGAATTTTTCCGGTGTTTCATTTATTACTGATTTAAAATATTTTCCGAAATGAGAATTATCTTCAAATCCTAATTCGTATGCAATTTGAGTAACTGTGATTGCTGTATGCGTTAGCAACCGTTTTGCTTCTAAAATTACGCGGCGTTTAA
>JBKJSX010000161.1:0-4100 GCA_046594375.1 Chitinophagaceae bacterium | reverse complement strand
GTAGCTTTTATATCCCAAAGTGCGGCAATACCCGGTGCTCTTTTAATGGTATTATCAGTAATAGTAAGCGCAGAATCATAAGCACCATTCTCTCTATAATATTGGATTAATTTTTCTACCAATAAAAGAGAATCGGGATATTTTAAAATGTCTTGCTTTAATTGTACGTCATTTTTATTTTGATTGTGCAAAGGAGAAGGAATGATATCTTCATTGCTATTGCATGAAAAAAAAATTGCGATCACACCAAAAAAAAAGAGTAAAGACATTCTTTTCATCATGCAAATTTAAGCAGCCATTTTTTTACAAAAGTTATTTTTTACTCAATTCTATCACTTCGCAATCCTTAATATCTTTTCCATCAATTGCAAATCGTATCACGGTTCTTATTGTATGCCAACCCTGTTTGCCAGCAGCTCCGGGGTTCATGTGCAGGCACTCGAGTTTAGCATCATACATAACTTTTAAAATATGCGAATGACCACTGATAAAAAGTTGCGGGGGATCAGAAATTAATTCTTTTTTTACAGGCGGATTATACCTTGGTGGATATCCGCCAATATGTGTCATCATTACTTTCACATCTTCGCACTTCCATCTTAAATTTTCAGGATAAACACTCCTTATATCATATCCATCAATGTTTCCATACACGCCTCTTAATGGTTTATAATTTCTTAATGAATCAGCGATTGCTGACGTACCAAAATCTCCTGCATGCCATATCTCATCACAGTTTTTAAAATGCTCAAAGATCTGTTCATCCAAATAATGGTGAGTGTCTGATAATAGTCCGATTTTAGTCATTGATCTGCGAAGTAAGAGATAAGATGTAAGATTAATAACTTTGTAATCAGATTTCCTAATAAGATTTAAATTTACGCAACGATTCTTACTTCTTACTTCATACATCTTACTTCAAAATTTAGCAATGCCGCAGTATTATAAAGCAGGTTCTATTCCTCACAAACGCCACACACAATTTAGAAAACCTGATGGCAGCTTGTATTCAGAACAATTATTTTCAACAGAAGGATTTTCTTCTGATTATTCTTTACTATATCACAATCATCCGCCAACACAAATAACAAAAACAGAAAAACCCTTTGATGTTTCACCAACCGTTGCTGAAGAAAAAATGCTTCAGCACCGCAGCTTCCAGGGTTTTAAAATAAAACCACAAAAAGATTATTTAAAAAGCAGGAAACCTGTTTTAGTTAATAATGATTGCCATATTTCATTAGCTGCTCCGCAGGAAAGTATGAAGGACCATTTTTATAAAAATGCTGACGCCGACGAAATGATTTTTGTGCATGAAGGAAGCGGCATTTTGAAAACACAATATGGACAATTGCAATTTGGGTATGGAGATTATTTAATGTTGCCACGTGGCACTATTTATCAAATAGAATTTACAAATGAAGAAAATCGTTTGTTCATTGTAGAATCATTTAGTCCTATTCGTTTTCCTAAAAAATATTTAAGTAAGTATGGACAGTTGCTGGAGCATTCGCCTTACTGCGAAAGAGATATTCGTGCGCCTCAAAATTTACAAACGATCGATGAAAAAGGAGATTTTCTTATCATGACCAAGAAGAAAGGAATGATGTATGGCATACATTACCTGCATCATCCTTTTGATGTTATTGGATGGGATGGATGCTGTTATCCTTATGCTTTTTCCATTCATGATTTTGAACCTATAACAGGTCGCGTTCATCAGCCGCCGCCGGTTCACCAAACTTTTGAAGCAAATAATTTTGTTGTTTGTTCTTTTGTGCCCCGGTTGTTCGATTATCATCCAATGGCAATTCCTGCGCCTTATAATCACAGTAATATTGATAGCGATGAATTGATATATTATGTAGATGGAGATTTTATGAGCCGCAAAAATGTAACAAGAGGAATGATAACATTACATCCCGGAGGTATTCCTCACGGCCCCCATCCGGGAGCTGTTGATAAAAGTATAGGCGCAAAGGAAACTAAAGAACTGGCTGTAATGGTAGATACATTTCATCCTTTGCAACTAACTAAGGAAGCGTTGGAAATTGAAGATGAAAATTATGTTATGAGTTGGGCTGAATAACCAAGAGAAAAAAAGTTGAAAGAATTAAACGAGTTTATTTGATTGTTTGACGGGTGCTAAATAAAATTAATTTCTCTATTATCTCTTAGCAAATTTTTCCTTAGTTTTATTTCTCTTTTTTACTCTTAGCAAAAAACGATTGTATTATGATAAAGTTTCAGGACATAAAAGTTGGTGATTATCTTTTAGCCGCACAGGATGGTACTACCTGGGCTGGTGAGGTAACAAATTTAAATGGTGATGAAAAAGAGATATGTGTAGACAACGGTATACAGGAATTTTGGTTTAAGTGCGAAGAATTAAAACCTTTGCCACTTGATGAAGCGCAATTATTAAAATTAAATTTTCAAAAACAGGAGAATGGAGACGGCTCAGTTAAATATATGAAGGGTGCATTTCGTATTCTTCTTTCTCATAAAGATGATTTTTCAAAATTTGAGATATGGTACAGGGAAGAAAAAAGACAGATAATCCAACCTATCCCGGTTCATCAGTTACAAAACCATTACCTCGAGATGACTAAGGTTCATCTCACTGACGAAGTATTTTGAGGATTATTTGTCCTGATATATATTACCACAGTTTATTTTTATATCCCTTTTGCAGTAGATTTTGCTAAAAGATAAGAAAGCTTCTGTTTTTTATAAAACTTAAATAATTTACTCTTATCTTTGCGCTCCCAAAAACTATATGGCCAAACAAGCATTGATTAAACAAGACGGGACGATTCTGGAAGCCTTATCCAATGCAATGTTTAGGGTAAAGCTGGAAAATGGTCATGAGATTTTGGCAACGATTTCAGGTAAAATGCGGATGCATTACATTCGGATTTTGCCGGGAGATAAGGTAGGAGTGGAGATGAGTCCTTATGATTTATCAAGAGGAAGAATAATTTTCAGGTATAAATAAACCCGTTAACAATCGGTATAAAAATAAAACAATGAAGGTTAGAGCATCCATTAAAAAAAGAAGCGTTGATTGCAAGATCGTGAGGAGAAAAGGCAGATTGTATGTGATTAACAAAAAGAATCCCCGCTTTAAACAAAGACAAGGTTAACCAATAATCTAAAAAAAGTAAATAAAAAATATGGCTCGTATTGCCGGTATTGATATACCAAAAAACAAAAGAGGTGAAGTTGGATTAACTTATATCTATGGTATAGGTCGCTCAACTGCCCGCTACATTTTAGATAAAGCAGGTGTTGGATATGATAAGAAGGTTAACGAATGGAATGATGATGAGCAAACTGCTATCAGGAATGCAATCAGCAACGAATTTAAAACTGAAGGTGCATTACGTAGTGAAGTTCAGCTAAACATTAAACGTTTGCTGGATATTGCATGTTACCGTGGGTTAAGACATCGTAAAGGATTGCCTGTTCCTGGTGAGCGTACCCGTACCAACAGCCGTACCCGTAAAGGAAAGCGTAAAACAGTTGCCGGTAAAAAGAAGGCAGCTAAGAAGTAAATAGGCTTATAATTTTGAATCAATTACAGATCTCTTAAGCCGGAAGGAGGATTGATTCAGTCCCGATGTATCGGGATAAAATTTTTAAAACATTCCCTATATTAATTAATTATGGCAAAAGCAACAGGTGCAAAAACAACAGGCGCAAAAACAAGCGCTAAAGCAGCATCAAAAAAAAGAGTAGTAAGAGTTGACACATACGGGGATGCTCACGTTACTGCAAGTTTTAACA
The DNA here is from genome assembly GCA_046594375.1 of Chitinophagaceae bacterium. Taxonomy (GTDB): domain Bacteria; phylum Bacteroidota; class Bacteroidia; order Chitinophagales; family Chitinophagaceae; genus Ginsengibacter. The sequence continues at coordinate 311 of JBKJSX010000161.1, read as the reverse complement.
ACATTATTATCAGTTTAACCAATAAGCAGGGTCAGGTTATTGCCTGGTCATCTGCCGGTAAAATGGGCTTCAAGGGTTCAAAAAAGAATACACCTTATGCAGCGCAGATGGCAGCATCAGATGCAGCTAAAGTTGCACTGGATGCAGGTATGAAGCGTTGTGACGTATTTGTAAAAGGTCCGGGTTCAGGCCGCGAAGGTGCTATCAGGGCTTTATCACAATCAGGTTTGGAGATATCCATGATAAAGGATATTACTCCTTTACCACACAATGGTTGCCGTCCGCCTAAGAAAAGAAGAGTATAACTCCTA
>JBKJSX010000035.1:0-4541 GCA_046594375.1 Chitinophagaceae bacterium | reverse complement strand
AGAAAAATTTTCGTTTAGGCTTTGATTCATTGCCTCAATAGCAGTAATAATTCCTATCAATGCCATGATACCAAAGGCTATTATAGCGACAGTAATGCCTGTACGAAGTTTGTTGCTTTTTACTGTACGGAATGCTAACGATAAAGTATCTGATGTTTGCATAATTTAAAGAAGGTCAATAGGTCAGGGGTCAATAAATAAATAAATCAAGATTAATGAAGATGATTAATGACTCATTGACTTAATGACTAAATAAATGACTCACTTACTTAACGACTAATAATAAAGCCAGTCTATAACCAGCCCTGGCATGATACCTAAAATTATAATAATTGCGGCGGTTAAAATTAGTAACCATTTAAAAGAAGAAGGAGCATCCATTTGATGATCTGCGTCTGCGGAAGGTTCTTTAAAATACATTGCCTGGATAACTTTAAAATAATAGTAAGCACTAATTGCTGCACATAGTACAGCAAGTATTACCAGCCAGAACTGGTGACCATTTTTTACCGCAGCTAACAGCATATAAAATTTTGCTGTAAAGCCAGCCGTTAAAGGAATGCCCGTAAGCGATAATAAAAATATAGTTGCTGTAAAAGCAAGAACCGGATTGGTTTTTCCTAAGCCGTTAAATCCTTCAATTGTATAATCTTTCATTCTTATTAATATCGCAAACAAACCGATAGAGGCAAGACTGTAAGCAGCCGAATACAATATCAAACCTTCTTTTGCGGTATCATTTAATGCGAATAATGACAGTAACATAAAGCCCGCCTGCGCAATGCTTGAGTAAGCCAGCATACGCTTTACGCTTTGCTGAAATACGGCTGTAAGGTTTCCAATTATTAATGTTGCTGCCGTAATAATTACAATAAGCATTTGCCATTGTGCCTGCATCACTCCCAATTGATTTTGAAACAAACGTATGAATGCGATGAAGCCTGCAACCTTTACAATGGTTGCCATAAATGAAGTGAAAACCGTGGGAGCGCCATCATACACATCAGGTGTCCAGAAATGAAATGGAGCAGCAGAAACTTTAAAAGACATGGAGACAACCAACAACACCAAACCAGTACCAATCATCACCGGCAAACTTCCTGCACCAAGATTCATTATATTGATATTGAAAGAACCTACAGTATTGCCCCCATACAAAAACGTAATCCCCATAAGCATGATGCCGGTGGAAAATGCTCCCATCAAAAAATACTTAAGAGAAGCTTCGTTACTTTTTAAATTGAGTTTATCGCTGCCTGTAAGAATGTATAATGGGATAGACATTATTTCAATTCCCAAAAACAACATCAGTAAAGATTTATAAGAAGAAGCGATGGCAACACCACACAAAACAAAAAATATCAAAGAAAAATATTCTGACACATGTTTGCCAACTTTTTCAACATCTCTTCCGCTTAATAAAAAATAAATTAATGTACAGAAGAAAGCAATGCTATTAAAATGAAGTCCGAAATTATCAAAGCCTAACATCCCTTTGCTATCAATAATAAATAAAGGCTTACCTGAAAATTCAAAAATATTTGCAACAAGCACAATAATTAATCCTGCAATAGCCCAATACTTTGGCGTAGAAGCTTTTTTAAAAAACACTCCCCCAAACATCATCACCACACCCCATATTGCAGATAAAATAATTGCGCTCATTTCTTGTCCGTTAATTCGTTTATTGGTTCATACGTTTATTGGTCATTTGGTCATTATTGAAAGGTGAATAGTGTCCACATCTACCTCAAATATCTTACATAGTACCTTCCACTTTATTTTAGTACCATTGATGCCGGATCATACAAGTGGCTTAAAATAGTTTTTACGGTTGTTGCTGTCAGATCGAATACAGGCTTTGGGTAAACACCCAATACAAAAATGAAGAGCACGACAACTGTTAAAACAATTTTTTGTTTAACCGTAACCAGAGACACAACTTTTGTAAGAATATTATCCTCGCCATAAAAAACTTTCTGCACCATATTTAATGTATACACTGCTGCAAGAATAATACTTAAGCCTGCAAGCGCTGCATACCATGCATTGTACTCATACAATCCTGTAAACATTGCGAACTCACCGATAAATGCATTGGTAAGCGGCAAGGCAATATTTGCCAAAGCTATCACCACAAAAAATATTGCCAGCAAAGGTGTATGAAGTGCAAGCCCTCCAAGGTCAGATATCTTTCTTATGCCGGTATGTTTTTCAATTATATCAACCACTATCCACAAGGCAATAATATTTATTCCATGATTGAGCATTTGTATCATCACACCGCTCATGCCGGTTGCATTGCCTGTAAAAATTGCTGCGCACATTAATCCAATGTGTGCAATTGAGGAATATGCAACCAATCTTTTAAGATCATTCTGCACCATTGCGATGCAGCTTGCATACAACATTCCTGCAATGGATAATCCAATAATAATATTGTCGAATTTTAAAATCGCTATTGGGAAGATAGGCAGCACCCAACGTATCACAGCGAATACCCCCATTTTTACCATGATGCCACTCAACACCATTGTTACCGGTGCAGGTGATTGCTCATACGTATCGGGCTGCCATGTATGAAAAGGAAATACGGGCATCTTTACTGCGAACGCAATAAAGAAAAGCCAGAACAACCATGACTGCTCTCCGGCGGAAATATTTGCCTTGTAAAAAGCTGTTAACGCAAATGAATGATCAGCATATTGGGATGCGCCAGTGTGCAGGTACACATAAATTATTCCTACCAACATCAAGAGCGAACTGGCGAATGTGTAAATAAAAAATTTCCAGGTTGCCTGGATTCTTTTTTCACCGCCCCAACGACTGCATAAAAAGTAAACAGGTATCAATGCAAGCTCCCAGAAAAAATAAAACACCAAAGCATCAATGGCAACAAACACTCCCATCAATCCACCCTGGCTTAGTAACATCAATCCGAAAAATGAATTGGCATTTTTAAAATCAGTTTTATAAGTGGCTGCAAAAATTATCGGGAAAGAAAGTGCGGTTAAAAATGTTAGCATGTGCCCCATGCCATCGAGACCTACAGAAAAATTACTACCAATATATTTTAGCCATTCATAACTAACATAGTTGTAAGTAAAATATTTTGTGTCATCAGCATAACATAAGCTGGCAATGGAAATTCCCAGGGTGATAAGGGAAGAAAATAAAACCCACGCCTTTACACTTTTTTGTTCTTTGATAAAAAATGCGATCAACCCCGATACCAGTGGGAACCAAAGCAGTAATTCAGGAAATGTAATGTAGTTACCCAATGTTAAAATTATTTAGCAAACATTTGAATTATAAATAAAACTATCATACCTATCACCATCATTAAAATATAGGTGCCTACCTGCCCGCTTTGCAGCAATCGAATTTGGCGGCTGCCATAATTTATTCCACGGCCCACACCATTTACCAATCCATCAATGCCTGATCTTTCAATAACATTGTTAAAAAAGAGAGAGAAGGATTTTAGAGGCTTCACAATTATTGCATCATACAATTCATCAACATACCATTTGTTTTGCAGCACTTTTGCAAACCCTTTTTCTTCTGCAGTTTGCAATTGATAAATTTTATATTTTTTCCACGCCCAAAGGGAAGCTATTAAAATTAAAATAGTAGAAACGCCTGTAAGAATCCATTCGGTCTGGTGCGGAATTTCATGCTTCACTAAAATTGCATTGGATGATGCAAAAATTGGATCTAAAAAATTACCAAGTTTATGTCCATTGCTCATCATAAATTCCGGGATGCCGATCAATCCGCCAACCATAGAAAGAAATGCAAGAATAATTAATGGAACGGTGATAGCAGAAGGGCTTTCATGAACATGATGCAATTGCTCATCAGTGCCGCGAAACTTTCCCATGAATGTCATCGCCAACAATCTGAACATATAAAATGCAGTAAGCAATGCGCCACCTAAACCGATAACATACAACACAGGATTTGTTGCAAATGCCCCGGCTAAAATTTCATCCTTGGAAAAGAAACCTGAGAAAGGTGGAATACCCGAGATAGCAATGCATCCAATAAAAAATGTAATGTAAGTGATACGCATGTGTTTGCTTAAGCCTCCCATTTTTCTTATATCCTGTTCGCCACCCATTGCATGAATAACAGAGCCTGCACCTAAGAAAAGCAGGGCTTTAAAAAATGCGTGTGTCATTACATGAAACACAGCGCCTGTGTACGCTCCAACACCCAAACCTAAAAACATATAACCCAATTGGCTTACGGTAGAATATGCCAATACTTTTTTAATGTCATTTTGTTTTAGTGCAATAGTTGCAGCAAAAATTGCAGTTGCTAATCCAACAATTGCAACAACCGTCATGGTAGTTGGTGCAAGTGTGTACATTAAATTACTTCTTGCTATCATGTAAATGCCGGCAGTAACCATTGTGGCAGCATGTATCAATGCAGACACAGGGGTAGGACCCGCCATCGCATCGGGTAGCCAGGTGTATAACGGGATCTGTGCGCTTTTGCCCATAGCGCCAACAAATAAAAGCATTGTTATTCCT
>JBKJSX010000107.1:0-7228 GCA_046594375.1 Chitinophagaceae bacterium | reverse complement strand
ATATTTAATATCATAAAAAAATCTTTAAAATATGGCCATCCATTTGCACCAAGTTTAGGATCAGTATATGTAAAAAATTCAACGCTGTCAATTGAAAATTTTATTTGATCAGTTGTCCATTCAAGTGAATATACATGAAAAGCATTATTTGCATCATTCACCAATTTGTAACTTCCTTTCTGTTGTCCGTTGGCACCGTTATATAAAAAATTGTGCACTGTTCCATAAATAGTATTCTGATTAAAGCCAACTTCTTCCATTATATCCAGTTCTCCGTCATCGGGCCAGTGTAAAGGATCATTAGCAGAGAGCAACCAGATTGCAGGCCACATTCCTGTTCCTGTTGGCAGTTTTGCCCTGATATCAAATTTGCCAAACGTCCATTGAGCTTTATTTTTTGTAAGCAGGCGTGCTGAAGTATAATTTCTTCCACTGAAACTTTCTTTTTTTGCTTCAATAATTAAATTACCGTTTACTATTCTTGCATTTTCTATTCTTGCATTTGTATAATATTGCAATTCATTATTCCCCCATCCGTTTCCTCCCACATCATACCCCCATTTTGTATTGTCGGGTAAACCATCTTTATCAAATTCATCTGACCATACAAGTTTATAAGTTGTAGCAACAGGAATTGGAACAGGTACAGGAACAGGAGCAGGATTTGTTGAGGAAGTTTTTTTACTGCAGCTCGACAAACTGAACATCACTACAAACGAAAAAACAACAGATAACAAATTATATTTCATAAAGCTTATTTTAAAATTTAAACCCTGATATAAATTTTCTTTTTATTAAGCCACCACCCAATACTCCAGCAAAGCAACATATAAGAGACAGCAAATAAAAAAGAACCAAATGCACCCGGAGCGATCGCCTGGAAAAATACTGTATTTATTTTGCCAAATAAATTTTCACGGGGAGCGGTACGTATCATATAAAAAGCAACCACAAGCAATTCAGATAATAAATAAATGAACAATGGGTTTCTTCCGAAGATAAGAAAAAAGTTTGGCCAATTGAATTGATTCCATTTTTTTATCTCGGTTATATAAATCAATGCTGATAAAATAATAAGATCAAGACCTGTGGTAAGTAATACAAAAGAACTTGTCCATAGCTTTTTATTTATAGGGAAAATCATGTTCCAGCATAATGCCGCAAAGATAAATAAAGATCCCACCAGCATTAATCTTGCTAATGTATCATAGCCTCTTCCGTTTTTTATTATAAATCTGCCTGCATAATATCCTATTATCACATTTACAATTGCAGGCATAGTACTCAACAAACCTTCGGGATCAAAAGGAATTCCTTCGCCATGATACAGATGATCATTGCCCATTAAAAATTTATCAAGATACTCACCGGCATTGCCTAACATACTAAATGGCTGAGATGTATCCCCCAATAGCAATAATAAAAACCAATACCCAACTAATAATATAATACTTACAATTACCACCTTTTTTGCGGATAAATAATGAATTAATAACGATGCAAAAAAGTAACACAATGCAATCCGTTGCAACACTCCCATAATACGTGTATTGCCAATTGGCGCAGACGCAACTCCACCTTCTGCATCTAACCTAAAAAAAGGGAACCAATACATTAAATAACCCAGTAAGAAGATCAGCAATGTTCTTTTAAAAATTTTTCTAAGAAATGCTGCATTACTTATTTGCCGGTATTTATCAAGTGAAAAACTCATTGCATTACCAACAGCAAACAAAAAGGAAGGAAAAACCAGATCAGTCGGTGTAAAGCCATGCCATATTGCATGCCTCAAAGGAGCAAATGGCTCTGCGCCACTTCCCGCTGTATTAACAATGATCATAAAGCAAATGGTCATGCCTCTAAAAACATCCAGTGCTAAAAATCTTTCCTGTCTTGGTACTTTCATTATTTAATATTTATAATTTTATTAATCTTGAGTTGATATTTTTATTCTCTTCCCAAACACATAGCACTTCATTTTCATTTACAAATTTTAATACAGGTAAGCTTCCTGTACCCACTTCCTTTTTTTTACCATCAGGTAAAAGACATACAACTTTACCATCCTGTATCCATGCGTAAACATTTTTGCCTGCGGCAGTTGCTATTGTACAACTTTTACCTTCGCCAATTTCTCTTTCTTCTTTTCCATTCTCACAGGCATAAATTTTATTTTTTCTCCGCCAGACTGTTTCTGCAGTATTATCACCGGCTATCGCCAATCCACCACCATCCATGGGGCAACCATTTAATTGCCAGCTACCGGTTCCTAACTTTTCTGCAGCGCCAAATGTTGAGCCCCCATCAGAAGATTTAATAAGATAAAGATCCCGGCTTCCATTCACCCAGTTTCTAAACATCACAAAAACACTTTTCCCATTTATAGTTACTGAAGGTTTGCAGCATTCGCAAATATGACCATCGGGTGATGTATATACCATGAAATTTTTAGACCATGTTTTACCACCATCCTCAGATCTTGTTCCGTACAAATTATTTTTCCTGTCATTCCGCAGATCAAGCCAGACAGCTATAAAATTTTTGTTCCCATCACTGCCCAGCGCTGTTAATCCTTCTTTAGCAATTGTATCAACATCATTTACCCTGGCATTCTTCATCCAATTACCCGATGCATCTTTTAGCCATGAAAATATATTACCTTTTTGATCAGTTGCAATAATTACAATTGTGTTATTGCCGGCAGCAATTTGCGGACCTCTCATTGCAAAAGAAAATAAGCTGGGTATTGTATCAACTAAAACAGGAGAAGAAAAAGTTTTTCCCTCGTCAGATGAATTGGAATATAAAATACTATCTCCTTTACCATAGGTAAGATGTATAACATTTTTATTATCTACAGATAAATTTGGTATTTCTCCTGATGCAATAACCTGAGCAGTTGGTATATTATTTTTTTCTTTACAGGAAAAGAACAAAGAAAAAATTAAGAATAACAAAAATACATTTATTGCTTTCATAGATTAAGGAATACTATCAATAACAGTTGAGATAACAGAATTTCCGTCCGGTGTAAATATTACAATGCCTTTTTTCTTTTGCAATACATTGTTTGAATCTTTATAAACAAAATCAAGTGTGTATCGTATCGGCCTCTTAAAAGTTGTATCGGGGAAGTTCGATAAAGTATCTTCTCTAAAACCAGCAATCTCAAACGAGCGTGCCCTGGGTAATTTGCTTCTTATCTCATCTTTGGCAATTAATTGTCTTTTGTCTTTATCAAAGCGAGGATTTTCACAGGAAAAAAAGATGAAAAGCAAAAAAACTAATAATGAATATTTCATAAAATTTGTCTCTTTTATTTTTTTAGTTTATCAACACGATCGTAGAATTCATTTTGAAGCTGCAATGTTTTTGTATCAGCCTTTACTGTTTTTAAAGCGCTTACCAAAGATTCAATTGTATGCTCTGTGATAAGCTCACCCAGCTCCCTTGTTGCTTTTGCGCCTTCGCCTGCATAATGATTGGGATAATTTGCATACCACCAGATGGCTGTGTAAAGAGTTGAGGGCAGGGGTAATTTTTTTTGATTTTCTCCTGATTGATTTTTAGCGCTGTCCATCTTAACAAGATCAGGCCTTAAGTATAATAATGTTGATGTTTCTCTTTCACCTGCATGCTGGTCAGTTGCAGGATTTGATTTATGCAGTTGATTAACCTTTCGCTGAAAGGCACTGTCGGAGCCAGGTTGAAAAAAATATACAGCATAATCCCTTCGCTTCTCCAGTTGGGTTTGAATAAAAAAATTGATAAGGTTGGGATTTCCTCCATGCCCATTTATAATAACAATTTTTTTAAATCCATTTCTTGCTATCTCTGCGCAAGTTTCATCCAACAGTTCTAATACTAATTTACTGGGTAAAGCAAAAGTTCCGGGTTGATGCCTTGCCTCATATATCTGCCCATAAAAATAATCAGGGAAAACAACAGCATATTCTTTTTTAGTTGCACGGGCAGCCCATTCACGCACATGAATAAGATCAGAACCGATTGGCGCATGCGGACCATGCTTTTCGAGAATACCAATTGGAAGAATACAAGTCTGCGAAGATCTGTCGAGTGCTCTTTGCCAATCACCTTCTGTTAGTTCATCCCAACGTGCAGGCAAATTTTGTGCAGCAACAGTATTTCCAAATAATGTAAGAAGTAATAATATTTTAATATTTCTCATAAAAATTTTACTTATTGCATTTCTGCGTAAATGTATTGCTCTAAATTTATTGATTACGCTAATTTATTATTACGTCTTTCTCCCAACCGGTTTCTTTTAATGCAGGGTCATTTTCTTTTTTAAGAAAATCTGCATTTGATAATGACTCCGCTTCCCATTCCAAAATAGCATCGTCGGGAACCATGTCCACCGGTACTTTCCACGATGCAGAAGTTTCATTGTATGCTAAGTTTGATTGAGAGCAATAACAGGAAATGATTGACCACCGTGGCTGATCAGACAAATTAGCTTCTGACCGGTGTAAAATATTACTATGAAAAACCAATGCATCACCGGCATCTAATTCAGAATAAACCAACTCCATTGTTTGTAATGCATTGTTCACCATCATCATGTCCGCACCAACCTGCTCTCCTGCAAACCCATGATTAACCCTGCCTAATTTATGTGAACCTTTTATTACCTGTAAACACCCGTTCTCTTTTGAAGCCGGTGTTAACGCAACCATTATACTTATCAATTGGTCAGGAAACATAAATTGATTCTTATACCAATAGCCATAATCCTGGTGCCATTCCCATGCGCCGCCAACTTTAGGTTCCTTCTGCATCAGCTTTGAATGAAAATGACAAACCGGTGCATCGCTGTCTAATAGTGGTGCAACAGCATCTACTACTTTTTTACTTCGGGTAAGATAACCGAACACATCATTGCCGGGTGTAAACCATAGAGATAATTTTGTTTTCTTACCCGTTTGATCATTCAGATCTAAAGCATTTTTTTTCATTGCATCATCCTGCAATGCCACGTTATATAATTTATCAGTCTCCTTCTTACTGCAAAATTTTTTTAGTACAAGATATCCCTCTTTGTGATATTGATCAATTTGAGTTTGAGTTATCAGCATTTTGCACTCGTTAAAATAAAAATAGTGAATTGAATTAATTAAATTTAGGCAAGTAAACTGAGTTAATGAAAAAAATAAAAATCGCAACCGCTCAATTTGAAAATAAAAGCGGTGACAAAAAATATAATTTAGCAACAATAGAAAAACTTGCAGAGAAGGCAGCACACGAAGGAGCAAGGGCAGTTGCTTTTCATGAATGTTCAATAACAGGATACAGTTTTGCGCGCCATTTATCAAAAGAACAAATGCTTGATATAGCGGAATTTATTCCTGCCGGAGTAAGCATACAAAGCCTAATAGAAATATCATCCAGGCATAACATCGCCGTTTTAGCAGGACTCTTTGAAAAAGACAAAGAAGATAATTTGTATAAAGCGTATGTATGCGTTGATAAAAATGGTTTGGTTGCAAAACACAGGAAGCTTCACCCATTCATTAATCCTCATTTACTTCCTGGCAACAGCTATACAGTTTTTGACATAGAGGATTGGAAATGTGGCATTCTTATTTGTTACGACAGTAACATTTTTGAAAATGTAAGAGCAACAAATTTATTAGGTGCTGATATTATTTTTATGCCTCATGTTACAATGTGTACACCTTCACCCCGGCCCGGTGCTGGCTTTGTTAACCCTGAATTATGGAAGAACCGGGATAATGACCCTACCTCTTTACGAATGGAATTTGACGGCATGAAAGGCAGGGACTGGCTGATGAAATGGTTACCATCCAGGGCATATGACAATGCTGCCTATATAGTTTTTAGTAACCCGATAGGTATGGATGATGACCAGTTAAAGAATGGCTGTTCTATGATCATTGATCCTTTCGGCGATATCATTGCAGAATGCAGAAACCTTGGTGATGATGTTGTTACAGTTATCTGCATTCCAGAAAAATTAATTGATGCCGGGGGATACAGGTATAAAAAAGCAAGACGGCCGGAGTTATATGGCAACATTATAAGCAAACCGCACAAAGCAGAGCAGCATGTGGTTTGGCTGGAACAGGAACAGAAGAAAGAAAAATAATCTTTACTGTTTGTACTTAAAAAATATTTTCAACACACCTTTCAATCTTAAATAAATATTATGAATAATTCACGACGTGCATTTATAAGAAACAGTTCATTAGTTGTTGGAGGAACAATGGCATTCTCCAATGAAGTTTTTGCACGCAAAAAACAAAAACAAATAGTTGGCATCCAGTTATACTCGGTTAGAGATGATATGAAAAAAGATCCACTCGGTACATTAAAGATTTTAGCAGCTATGGGTTACACACATGTTGAACATGCTAATTATGTGGATAGAAAATTTTACGGGTACACTGCAAAAGAATTTAAAAAGATTTTAGATGACCTTGGATTAAAAATGCCAAGCGGGCATACAGTTATGGGTCCTAAGCATTGGATAAAAGAAAAGAATGATTTTTCCGATTCGTGGAAAGAAACTGTTGAAGATGCAGCAATACTTGAACAGAGTTACGTCATCAGCCCATGGCTTGATCAGAGCTTAAGAAAAACCTACGATGATATTTTACAGTACATGGAAGTATTTAATAAGAGCGGCGAACTGTGCAAAAAATCGGGAATGAAATTCGGTTATCACAATCATGATTTTGAGTTCAGTGAAAAACTGAATGGTATGACAGTGTATGATATTATTCTTAAGAATACCGATCCTGCATTGGTTATCCAGCAATTGGATACAGGTAATCTTTATAATGGAGGCGCTACTGCAGCAGAGATTATAAAAAAATACCCCGGAAGATTTGAATCACTTCATGTAAAAGATGAAATAAAATCCGATAAAGGAAATGAAAAATATGAAAGCACAATTCTTGGTAAAGGAATAACAAACTTAAAAGAAAATTTACGGTTCGTAAAAAAAGCAGGAGGCGCTAAATATTTAATTATTGAGCAGGAAGCTTACCAGGGAATAACTCCTCTGGAAAGTGCGAAGCAGGATCTGGCAATAATGAAAAGCTGGGGATATTAATTATCGCATTAAAAATAGTAAAGCCATCCCTTGGGCGGATGGCTTTACTATTTTTTTAGGAAGTGGGTTGTGGGGACACAAACCACGGTGTGTTGATAATATTTCAATAACAGAATGCAACCATATCTTAAA
>JBKJSX010000021.1:0-7735 GCA_046594375.1 Chitinophagaceae bacterium | reverse complement strand
AAATTTTTCTGATTTGCAGTCCAATAAATTAAAAATGTCTCTTATGTCGTTTGTCACAACAGTCTTGTCCAAAATAACAACTTGTATAAGTGAATTACCTGAAAACTCAACAGTTTCTCTGTAGGTCAACATCTTTTCGGTGTCGTCATATTCTGCAAATACAATGTCGTCAGAAGCTATTGATGCGTAAAATGGAATATTGTCAATTTTATAAAGTCCTTTGTCTGCGTCTACAATTTCAGCCCACATCGTCTCAACAGTCCACTCGTCTAAAACGTTGCTGTAAAATCTACAAAGTATTTTCACAAATTTGTCGTCTTGCTGTGCCATAGTGAAGTGTCGCTTTGCAGTTGCCTACAACATTTGTATTTGCGCTACTAAAATAATCCATTGCGGCAATCCATCCAAATTGGGGTGCTTTGCGCTATTGTTGAATGCAAATGAAAAGCCCAAGTGAATCAAAGCACAAGCCTTCAACATATAATCCTTGTTCATCAATGCTTCACTTCGTCAAGCTCAGTGCAGGCTATAGCTTAGCCTGACAAGCCTTTGTTTGGTAATGAACTTCTGTTGATTATTAAACTTCTGGAAAGTTTTAAACTTTCCAGAAGTTTTAGTTTGGGTTGCTTAACAGAATTACTAAAGCTCAATGGCTGCGGGATAGTAATGAAAAACCCGGCGAAGGTTTTGTGTATATGGTCTTGCGCCGGATTTGTAATGGATAGCCCGGAATGAAGTTGAATAAAGTTATAACGCTAATAGCCCCACCTCATCCCTAGCTCTTCTCCATTCCGAAATTTCGGGAGAGAAAGGGATGATTTTTTATCACTTACACAACAAATTTTTTTTACCATAAATGTTTATTTTTATGTAATGCGTGAGGCAAGGTTTATTAAAAAAAATGTGGAGAAGTGGAATGAATACCAGCACCAGGAAACTAATGATCCGGATGAAATGGCTGACCGTTTTGTTACCCTGCTGGATGACCTTTCGTACGCCAAAACATTTTACCCTAAAAGCAAAGTAACGCGTTGGATAAACAGTATAGCTGCGGGCATTTATCAAAGTATTTACCAGAATAAGAAAGAAAAATATTCACGCATTGTACAGTTTTGGCGGTATGAACTGCCGCTGCTTTTTAGAAAATATCATAAAACATTTTTGTTCACTTTTTCTTTGTTCCTCTGTTTTGTTATCATCGGAATAATTTCATCCGTTTCCGATCCCAATTATGCTTCAGACTTTTTTGATAATATGGTGCAGCCCGGCTATTATGATAAAACGATTGAGAGTATCCGGAAAGGCGACCCGTTTAATGTGTATAAGGATAACAATCCATTTTCGATGTTTGTGCATATTGCTTATAACAACATTGGCGTGGCTTTTAAAGCAGTTGTGTTCGGTATTTTGTTTGGTATCGGCACCATTTATTTAATGTGGACTAATGGTTTAATGCTGGGATGTTTTCAATACATATTTTTTTCGCAGGGTTTGGGATGGCAATCGGTGATGGTAATTTGGATTCATGGAACACTTGAAATTTCTGCGATAGTTATTGCAAGCTGTGCAGGATTAATATTGGGTTTCGGATTTTTATTTCCGGGAACATACACACGCAAACAATCTTTTTTACGGGCGGCAAAAGATGCGATGAAGATCTGCATAAGCCTTATTCCCATTTTTATTGTGGCTGCATTTTTTGAAAGTTATGTCACACATTTAATGAGCAACACTTTTGATAAAGACCCGGGGAACATTGGCTTGCCTGTTCCTGTAAGCCTGCTGATACTTGCTGCTTCGTTTTTTTTTATTATCTGGTATTTTGTTTTGTATCCTATCCGCTTACATAAAAAAGGCGTGCGCCTTGTGGGTGATACTATTATTAAAGCGCCTGCAGCAAAATGAAGATCATCAAATTATTATTCGCAGGCTTTCTTGTTTTGTTTTTTAATGCAAAACTATTAGCGCAGCAAAGTGGCGTTGATTCTGTTGCATCAAAGCTTGGTGATCTAAGTCAAACTGAATCGTTGGGTGATACAGTTGTAAGCAGGAAAAAAGTTGAAACAGATTCCATAGAAGATTATAAAAGTGATAAAGATTTTGCTTACATAAAATACCTTGATAGTTTGTTGAAGCAAACAAAAGGTATTACGGTAGATACTTTCAGCGTTAACACTGCTTCATCAAGAAGTAAAAAAGATATACAGCAAAATCAAGAACAGGTAAACAAAACTCCACGAATAAATATTTTTAACCAACCAATCGTTAAGATCATTTTATGGATACTTGCTTTTTTTCTTATTGGTTTTCTAATCTATAAATTATTTCTTGGAGAAAATTTTTTTAAGAGAACCCGGTCTTACGATACTACGGATACAGAAAAAGAGGAAGAAAGTATCTCAGACCCATCCGCTTATGACAAACTTATTTCCCAGGCTTTGATTAATAAAAATTACCGGTTAGCAATAAGGTATGGTTTTCTGCAAACCCTGCAAATGCTTTCCGGCAGTGGTTTGTTACAGTTGTCTGCAGATAAAACCAATTACCAATATGTAAATGAATTGCGCGGCAAGCCTTATCAAAATGATTTTGCTGCCCTTACTTTAAATTATGAATATGTGTGGTACGGAAAGTTTGATATAAATGAAGACGTATATAACAGGTTGCACAAAGAGTATAAATCTTTTCACCAAAAAATATAATTATTGTTTGAATAAAAATCTCACATACTTAATAACTCCCGTACTGATATCATTGTTGATGAGTTGCAGGCAACAGGATGTGAGATCGCTTCCGATATTGAATGAAACGTATAAAAACGATGACAAGAAACCATTTGGTTCTTATGTGGCTTATGAGCAGTTTAAAAAATTATTCAGTCACAGGTTTGTTGAAACCAATCTTGAAAGTTTTGATGTAACATGGAACAACATAAAAAATTATTCGTCCGCCACCCAATACTCAATTTACTTTTTGCTTGCAAAAAATATTGAAGTAAACAATGATGAAGCAGAAGCGATGGTGGATTTTATTAAAGAGGGAAATGATATGTTTCTTTCTGCAGATTATATTGATGCACGCTTGCTCGATAAAATTAAATGTGAAATGGAAAGGCTTGGCGAAATAGTAAATGAAGTGCATGGAAAGATGAATGAAACATTTGTGAAGATGGATTTTGGTGTTGATTTTAAAACCCCCGCCTACAAATATTATTACTATCCATTTTTAAATTCTTTTTCAGGTTATGACTCTGCCATTACAAGAGTTTTGGGAGTTAATGAAGCCGGCAAACCTGATTATATAATTATGTTTATCGGCAAGGGGCGATTATATCTTCATGCTGCACCCCGTGCATTCAGCAATTATTTTTTGTTGACAACAAATAATTATCAATACCTGGAAAATGTATTGTCGTATTTGCGTTTTGAACCAAAAAATATTTATTGGGATGAGTATTATAAAAATCAAACAGTAAGCCGTAGAAAAAAAGCATCAGGCAGCAGTGATGCCGGTGATGACAAGAATAAATTTTCTCCTCTTAATGTAATTAAAAATAATCCTCCCTTGCTATGGGCTTTCTGGCTTGCAATAATTGCTTTGGTATTGTATGTATTGGTAAATGTAAAACGTAAGCAAAGAGTGATCAACGAAATGAAAGCAAATACCAATACCACGGTCACATTTACTCAAACTGTAGGCAGGCTTTACCTGCAAAAGAAAAATAATAAGAACATCGCAGAAAAAATGATAACCTATTTTTACGAGCATATTCGCAACAGCTATTTTTTAAATACTAACCAGGTGAATAATGAATTTATAAATTCATTGTCGAGAAAAAGCGGCCTACCGATTGAAGTAACACAAACATTGTTCAGCACAATTGATGCAATAAACGGTGGCAAAAATGTTAATGATATAGAGTTGCTAAAACTTAATCAACTGATTCAAAAATTCTACAAAAATAAAACCTGATGGATGAAAATTTATTTCAGCAACGGATCGATCTTACGCAACTTAGTAAAGCAGTAACGGATATTCGCAGCGAGATCGGAAGGGTGATTGTTGGCCAATATAAAATGGTTGATCTTCTTATGATCGGCTTGTTATGCGATGGTCATCTCTTGATAGAAGGCGTACCGGGAGTTGCAAAAACGCTTACAGCAAAGCTGATGGCAAAGATCATTGACGTTGGCTTTTCCAGAATTCAATTTACACCTGATCTTATGCCCAGTGATGTTTTGGGAACATCCGTCTTTAATCCCAAGGATGCTGAGTTTCAATTTAAGCGTGGACCGATATTCAGTAATATTATTTTGATAGATGAGATAAACAGGGCGCCGGCTAAAACGCAGTCTGCATTGTTTGAAGTGATGGAAGAAAGACAGGTAACTATCGATGGCGTTACGCATCCAATGGATTTTCCCTTCATTGTTTTGGCAACACAAAATCCAATTGAGCAGGAAGGAACTTATCGTTTGCCTGAAGCGCAGCTCGATCGCTTTCTTTTTAAGATAGATGTAAAATATCCTTCTTTATCAGAAGAGATCAGCATTCTTAATAATCAACATGCTCAAACACAAACCGCATTGCTTGATAATGTAAATAAAATTTTATCGGCTCAACAAATTGTACAATACAGGCAAACGATACAGCTAATTATTATTGAGGCAAAGTTGGTAGAGTTCATTGCCAGGATAGTTAATGAAACACGCAACAATCCATCATTATATTTAGGCGCATCTCCACGGGCATCACTTGCAATACTGCGTGCTTCAAAAGCAAATGCAGCAATAAAAGGCCGCGACTTTGTTACACCGGAAGATATTATTGAAATGGCAGCACCGGTGATGAGGCATCGTATAATACTAACTCCTGAAAAAGAAATGGAAGGCATTAGTGCCGATGAATTGATTGAGCAGATAATTAAGAATATAGAAGTACCGAGGTAGTTTATAGTTAGTAGTTTTTAGTTTGTAGTTGCATAGTACATCAAACATCGTACATAAGAACGTGAAAATCATAAAGAAATATATCGGCGATCTTTTTCTTACCAATAGATTTTATATGGTGATGGTTGGTTGTATACTTTTTTTTATTGTGAGCTTTTTCTTTCCATCCTTAGCTGAGATTCCAAAGATATGTTTCCAGGTTTTTTTGGTACTTGTTGTTTTGGATTATTTCTTTCTTTTCTTTTTTGGGAAGAAGCCTACAGCAAAAAGAATAATTTCTGAAAGATTAAGTAATGGTGATGAAAATAAAATTGAAATCAGAATTAAAAATGAATTTTCTTTTCCCGTGATTATCCAGGTAATTGATGAGTTGCCGGAACAATTCCAGGTAAGAGATTTTAAAAGAAGTGCATTTTTTAAATCTAAAGAGCAGCAAAAATTTGTGTACACATTGCGCCCGGTAAACAGGGGCGAATATTTTTTCGGAAATATTTTATTGTTCGTTAGTTCATTGCTTGGATTGTTGGTGAGGAGGATCACAATTGATGCGGAAGAAATGGTTCCTGTGTATCCTTCTTTTATTCAGCTGCGCAAATACGACCTACTTTCCGGTGCAACTATACAAACTGAAACAGGAAGCAAGCGTTTGCGGAAGATCGGTCATAGTATGGAGTTTGAACAGATAAAAGAATATGTTCATGGAGATGATATCAGAACACTAAACTGGAAAGCATCGGCACGCAAAGGAGGATTGATGGTGAATACTTATACGGATGAAAAGTCGCAACAGGTGTATTGCATTATTGATAAAGGCAGGCTGATGAAAATGCCATTTGGCGGACTTACATTATTAGATTATGCAATTAACAGTTGCCTGGTGTTAAGCAATGTATGTTTAAAAAAACAAGACAGAGTTGGTGTGATGACCTTCTCAAATAAGTTCGGTTCTGTTTTGGCAGCTGACAGAAAAGCAATACAAAAAGAAAATATCCTCCAGATGTTGTACAATCAAAAAACAACTTTCCAGGAAAGTGATTTTGAAATGCTGTACATGCAGATACGTAACCGCATAAAACATCGCAGCCTGGTGGTATTGTTTACAAACTTCGAATCTTTATCAGGTTTAAAAAGACAGTTGGATTATTTACGCTCAATCGCAAGTCATCACTTGTTGCTCGTTGTATTTTTTGAGAACACCGAATTGCACCAGCTAACAGTTTCTGATGCCAAAAATGTTGAACAGGTGTATGTAAAAACGATCGCTGAAAAATTTGCTTTTGAAAAAAGATTGATTGTAAAAGAATTAATGAAACATGGGATATTATCCATACTAACTTCGCCGCAAAGGCTTACCATTAACACGATCAATAAATATCTTGAACTAAAAGCAAGGCAGGCGATATAGAAACGTTAATAAGTTTAACCGTTAATTGGTTAATTAGTTAATACGGATAAACAGATAAACAGATAAACGGATAAACTAATAAACAAAATATTGCATATAAATAACACATTCGAAGAAGGAAAAGTTTTACTTATCAATAAGCCTTTGCACTGGACATCATTTGATGCAGTAAGAAAGATCAGGAACATGGTAAGAATAAAAAAAGTTGGACATGCAGGTACGTTGGATCCTTTGGCTACAGGGCTTTTGATAATCTGCACGGGAAAGTTTACAAAGAAAATAAATGAATACCAGTCGCAGGAAAAAGAATATACTGGTTCATTTACTTTGGGTGCTGTTACTCCAACGTATGATCTTGAAAGCAAGCCACAGGATTTTAAAAGCATTGAAG
This sequence comes from Chitinophagaceae bacterium, assembly GCA_046594375.1. Lineage (GTDB taxonomy): Bacteria > Bacteroidota > Bacteroidia > Chitinophagales > Chitinophagaceae > Ginsengibacter. Next base: position 990 of record JBKJSX010000021.1, on the reverse strand, counting down.
TTGTTACCGAAGAATTATTAACGGAAACAACAAAAAAATTTATTGGTGAGATAGACCAGGTTCCACCCATTCACTCTGCAATAAAACAACAGGGTAAGCCTGTTTATTTAGCGGCAAGAAAAGGGCAAGATGTAAAATTGGAGCCAAGAAAAATTACGATCAAAGAGTTTGAAATAATAAAAGTTGAATTGCCTGTTGTTTTTTTTAAAGTTGTTTGCACCACCGGCACTTACATCAGAAGCCTGGCAAATGATTTTGGTGAAGCGTTGGGCTGCGGTGCTTATCTAAGCAGTTTATGCCGAACACGAATTGGAGAGTTTAGAGTTGAGGATGCGATGACGATAGAAAGCCTCACCCTCCAACTCCCTCTCCAACAGAGAGGGAGCGGTACTTCATCAAAATAATAAACAGTATATCTTCCACATCAGCTCTAGATATTTATTCAACAGTTCAATTGCTAAATGATGTTCAAAAGAAAAATTTGGAAGTGATAATGTTTGGGTATGAACGAATGTGCTGCCTCCTCTCCAGGGGAGAGGAGGTTAGGAGGTGAGGCTAAAATGGGTAATCAATCCCGATCGTAAAATTAAAATTCTCATAACGCCATCTCTTGTTTACAGCATCATTACTAAATAAATGATTCCATGTAATATTAGGAATTTGCCAGCCATTGTTCTCTGTAATATCAGGGCGCTTCAATCTAAAACCCATATCAAAGCGGATCAGAAAATAACTAAAGTCAAACCGCAAACCTGTGCCAGCAGATATTCCCAGCTGCTTGTAAAGATTCTGAATTTTAAATTGCGTACTGTCGGTTGAACCATTTGCCTTTGTGTTTTTATAATTCCATACATTACCTGCGTCAACAAAAAATGCCCCCTTTAAATAAACTGCATTCGAAAAAAGAGGAGCGATGTTATAACGGTATTCTGCATTTGCTTCAAGTTGTATGTCCCCGGTTCTGTCGTTAAATGTGTTATTTCCAAAAGG
>JBKJSX010000155.1:0-22173 GCA_046594375.1 Chitinophagaceae bacterium | reverse complement strand
CAATCTTTTTTTAATAGTTATAAAATATTCAGGAAGAATTGAATGTGAAGTAACATACTCAATAACATTTCCTTTATTTTTTTGCATCAGGTCTGCAATATTTTTTGCTGCTCTTTGTATTGATTTATATCCTGTGCATCTGCAAATATTTCCATCAATGGAGGCAATGGCATTTTCATAATTCTTTTCACTCTGGCTTAAGCAAAATCCTGCAAGCGAAACAACAAAGCCCGGTGTGCAAAAACCACACTGAGTTGCACCTTCATTGTACATTTCCTGTTGAACAGGATTTAATTTTGTTGCCTCATCATTGTTAGCAAAAAAATTTAATCCTTCTACAGTAACAATGTGCCTGCCATTAATATTACCTAATGCGGTAAGGCACGATGTTACACTTCTGTATCTTACCTCACCTTTAATAATTTCTCCAATTAAAACTGTGCAGGCCCCACAATCTCCCTCGCGGCAACCTATCTTTGTGCCCATAAGATGTTTGTGATAACGAATAAAATCAAGCAACAATTCGCCTGGTGGCAGGTTAGTGGAGATTTCTTTGTCGTTAAGAATAAATCGTATCAATGTTTTTACTTAAAGATTAAAGTTACTATAATTGAATAGATGAAAAGAGTAGATACTGTATCGTTTGATAAGCAAGTTTGTAACAGGCAGTTTTTAGTAAAATAAGTATAATTAATATTCTGCGCTGACCTCTGAAATGTTTTTATGACAATAAATTTTAGGATATACCTACGCATTAGTTTCTTCTTTACTTCATTTTTTGTTTTATTGAATGGATATTGCCAGGATTCAAATGGCGTAAAAATCACTATGCCATCCATAATTATAAAAGCATTTGAACAAAATAGAAAACTAAAAGATGTACCTGCTGCGGTAAATTACATTAGCAAAAACACGCTTGAACATTTTGGGAATACTTCCATTGTTTCAGCAATTAATTCAATGCCTGGTGTAAGAATGGAAGAACGTTCTCCCGGAAGTTACCGAATGAATATCCGCGGAAGTTCACTGCGATCTCCTTTTGGTGTAAGAAATGTAAAAATTTATTTTAATGATATTCCATACACCGATCCCGGTGGACATTCCTATTTGAATCAACTTGGTTATTATAATTTTAATTCCATAGAAATAATTAAAGGCGCCAACAACAGCTTGTATGGTGCAGGTGTGGGAGGTGTTATGCTGATCGAAAGTCTGAATGAAAATGATAAGGCGGGGATATTTACAGAGTATTCAACAGGGAGCTATGATCTTCAAAATATGTATGGTTCTCTAACAACTGCTTCGGAAAGATCGGTAAGTAATGTTGGATTTCAACATCAAACAAGCTCCGGCTATAGGGATCACAGTAAATTAAAACGCGAGGTACTTAGTTGGACTGGCTTGTTTAAAACAGGCAATAATGGTTTATTGAAAACCACATTTTTGTATGGTGACCTTTTTTATGAAACTCCGGGTGCATTAACAAAGGCTGAGTATGATGCTAATCCAAAAGCTTCACGACCATCTGTAGGCGCAATCCGCGGAGCGATACAGGCTAATGCATCCATTCATCAAAAAATGTTTTTAGCCGGCACATCCTATACCCAATTTATCACTTCTAATCTCCAAAATAAAACAACGTTATATGGAATGTTTACTGAATTGCGTAACCCTGCAATAAGCAGTTATGGAAAAAGTTCTGAGCCACATGTGGGTGGAAGAACAGTTTTTAAGTATAGCCGCTTAATAAATAATGTTATGCTGCATCTTGATGGAGGTGCAGAATTACAACAGGGTTTTACATCTGTTTCAATTTATAAAAATTTGGGTGGCAATGCAGATACTTTAAGAACAAATGATGAAATAAACAACCGCCAGCAATTGGTATTTGCACAGGTTTCTGTTGATCTCCGGCGCTGGACGATAATTAGTGGAGCTAGCCTAAATACTTTACGGGTAAGGCTTCAAAGATTTTCGCCTGCCACTTTAGGAAAGCAAAACCGCAATTTTAATAATCAACTGGCGCCGCGGCTCACCATCATGAGAAAGTTACATTCACTAAATATTTACACAAGCGTAGCAAAAGGATTTTCGCCACCAACTACCGCAGAGCTTTTGCCTACAGGAGGTGCAGTAAATCTTGGATTAAATGCTGAAAAAGGAACCGACTATGAACTTGGATTAAAAGGAGTATTTTTTAAAGACCTGTATGTGGATGTAAATGCATTTCTCTTCTCTTTAAAAAATACAATTGTATTAAGGCGTAATGCATTGGGAAGTGATTCTTATATAAATTCAGGAAGCACAAAACAACATGGCATTGAAAGTTTTTTTAGTTATCCAATATTTTCTTCATCAGCAAAAATTAAAAATGGGTTAGTTTGGTTAAGCCATACCTGGCACAACTTTCATTATAAAGAATTTAAACAACTTAACAATGATTTTTCCGGTAACCGTCTTCCTTCAGTGGCGCCACATACCATTGCTTCCGGCATTGATCTGTCAATGAAAAATGGATTGCGGGCAGCTGTTACATATTATTATAGTGATAAGATCGCACTGGATGATGCCAACAGCGCCTTTGCGAAAGCTTACCATTTACTTGGCGCAAAAATTGGCTTTCAAAATAGTGTAAAGAAAAAACTGGAATATAAAATACTTGTGGGCGCAGAAAATTTATTAGATCAAAAATATAGTTTAGGGAATGATATAAATGGCTTTGGCGGCCGCTACTATAATGCAGCTGCCCTAAGGAATTTTTTTGTATCAATCTCATTACAATTCTTTACAAAAAATGTTCAGGCTATAAGCCAATAACAATTATCTTTTCAAAAAAAATACATCATGAGTTTAAAATCTGTCCGGCTTTTATTACTATTTACCTTTCCCTCATTTGCAATTGCACAAAAAGAAAACATTGATCAAAATGTTATGCAGCAGATAAGAAAAGAAGGTTTGCAAAATTCCAAGGTAATGGACATTGCTTTTCAGCTTACAGATGTAAGCGGACCCAGGCTTACAGCCTCGCCGGGTTTTATGCGTGCAGCCAACTATGCAAAAAATCAATTAACACAATGGGGGCTTGTAAATGCGATGCTTGATCCATGGGGCGACTTCGGCAAGAGTTGGGAGTTGCAAAAATCTTATTTGGCAATAACTTCTCCCTGGTATAAATCTTTGCAAGCTTATCCTAAAGTATGGACGGGTGGAACAAATGGAGTGAAGAATGCTGAAGTATTTCTTATAACAGCAAAAGATTCTGCCGGCTTAGATGCATTTAGAGGAAAACTAAAAGGAAAAATTTTATTGCTTGACAGAACAGATAAATATAATCTGAGTTTTAAACCGGATGCGACACGCTATCCAGATTCGGAATTAGATTCAATGTCCAACACAAAAATGAAACCAGCTGATACATCCGCAAATCGCGGAAGAAGGCAACAATTTGGTGCATTTAGAAGCGCTCAAATTATGTTGAATACATTAAAAACGCTGGCAACTGCAGAAGGCGCAGTGGCTATTTTATCTACAAGCCCAAGAAATCATGACGGAACAATTTTTGTTCAGCAGGCAGGCCCATACAAAGTTACAGACCCTGAAAACTTTTTAGATGTTGCCATAGGTTGGGAAGATTATATGACAATGGTGCGACTGTTAAAAAATAATATCCCGGTAAAGATGGATGTGGATGTACAAACAAAATTTACATCAGCCGATACAAAAGGCTATAATGTGATTGCAGAAATACCAGGCACAGATAAAAATTTAAAAGACGAAGTTGTAATGCTTGGTGGTCATCTTGATTCATGGGTTGGCGGAACAGGCGCTAACGATAATGGCGCTGGTAGCGCAGTAATGATGGAAGCAGTGCGTATTTTAAAATCAGTAGGAATAAAGCCGAGGAGAACGATACGCATTGCATTGTGGAGCGGCGAGGAACAGGGGATTTTTGGATCGAGAGGTTATGTAAAGAAAACATTTGCTGATCCCGCGGATATGAAATTATTGCCTGCTCATCAAAAATTTTCTGCCTATTTTAATGTTGACAATGGATCAGGAAAAATTCGTGGCGTTTATTTGCAGGGTAACGAAGCTGTGAGAAATATTTTTGCACAATGGCTTGCACCGTTCAATGATCTTGGGGCTAAAACAATTACTATTGATAACACGGGTGGAACTGATCATTTATCTTTTGACGCAGTTGGATTGCCTGGTTTTCAGTTTATACAAGACCCACTTGAATATGATACAAGAAATCATCACAGCAATATGGATGTATATGATCACCTGCAGGAAGAAGATCTTAAACAAGCCGCAACAATTGTAGCAGCCTTTGTTTACGATGCTGCCATGAGAGACCAAAAACTTCCAAGAAAAGAATTGCCAAAATCAAAATCCGGTATATAAGCATAAAAAAAAATCACAATGAAACTTATAGCATTCTTCATTTTATTGTTATCCGGTTTTTGCGAAGATATTTCAGCACAGGATAGCTTAAACTTTACCAGGACAGAAATTATTTATGGAAGAAAGGATGGCATGGCGCTTACAATGTTTATGCTTGCTCCCAGGGAACATGCAAATGGGAAAGGGATAATTAGTGTGGTAAGTGGAAATTGGAATTCCAGTTATACTTATGCGTCAACTTTTGTGAAGAGTGCTAAAATTTATATTGATCGGGGATATACAGTTTTTACTGTAATGCATGGCTCACAACCCAGGTATGCAATTCCAAATGAGATCAGTGATATAAAAAGAGCGGTAAGATTTATCCGGTATAATGCAGGCAGCTATCATATTAAGGGAGATCATCTTGGGATAACCGGTGCTTCATCTGGCGGGCATTTATCACTAATGGTTGGTTTATCTGATGATAAAATTGATTCTGCTTCAAAAGATCCTGTGGATCATGTTTCATCACGTGTGCAGGCTGTTGCTGTATTTTTTCCTCCTACAGATTTTTTAAACTGGGGACAGCAACAAATGGATCTTTCAAATTTTAAGGCGGCATTGTCTGCAGCAGGAGTTGCCGGCGCTTTCGATTTTAAAGTTTGGAATGATACAGTTAAATTATATCAGACTGTAAATCCTGAAATGAGATTAGAGATGGCAAAACAAATTTCACCCATATATTTTGTTACATCCGATGACCCGCCGGTACTGATTATTCATGGTGATGCGGATAAAACTGTTCCATTACAACAATCAGAAACTATTATCAAAAAATTAAAAGAAGCCAATGTTCCCAACAATTTCATAATTAAAAACGGTGGGGGCCATGGATGGAAAAACAGGGAAGTAGAAGAGAAAAATTTTGTGGATTGGTTTGATAAATATTTAAAATGATTGATAATGCAGTATGAAGAATTCCGCAAGGCAGGACATAACCTGATTGATTTTATTACCGATCACCTGCAGCAGTCGCAAAACAAACCTTTGTTTAATGATGTGGAACCATCTTTTTTAAATGAATTATTTAATGAATCAGTTCCCAACAATCCGCAGTCACTTGAGGCGATACAAAAAATATTGGAAGAAAAATTATTGCCTTATTGCACCAATGTAAATCACCCGGGATACATGGGGCTTATCACGCCATCACCAAACCCGGCGGGCATTCTGGGAGATCTGTTAGCAGCTGCATTAAATCAAAATCTTGGAGCATATTCAATCGGTCCTTCTGCAACTGCTATGGAGCTTCGTGTTATTCGATGGCTAAATGATCTTATTGGCTATGATGAAAAAGCCGGTGGCAATCTTACAAGCGGTGGAATGTTGGCAAATTTTATCGGACTAAAATTAGCAAGAGATTTTACAACTGGTGATGTTGCACAACACGAAGGCATTAGCGGCAAATGGGCTGTGTATGTTTCGGAAGAGCGGCACGTTTCTGTTGATAAATCTGTTGATGCTATTGGGTTGGGAAGAAATGCTTTAAGAGCATTGCCTACCGATGATAAATTTCAATTAAAAATAGATGCGCTGGAAGCTGCCATTGCAAAAGATAAAGCAGATGGAATAAAACCTTTGTGCATTGTTGGTTTGGCAGGCACAACAAATCTTGGCGCTGTTGATGATCTTGAAACACTACATCAAATTTCAATGAGAGAGAAGTGCTGGTTTCATGTAGACGCTGCCTATGGCGGTGGCATGTTATTATCTGCGCAACATAAAAATTTATTAAAAGGATTACATCTTGCAGATTCGGTTACAATTGATCCGCATAAATGGTTTTATGCGCCGTTGGATTGTGGGGCTGTTTTGGTAAAAGATCATGATCAGTTAACGAGGTCATTCGGCATTCAACATGCCTATCTTACTGACAGAAGCAATAATGAACGTTACCAGTTTTATGTTCATGGCTTCGAGCAATCAAAACGTTTTAGAAGTTTAAAAGTGTGGATGAGTTTTCAGCATTATGGAGCAGATCAAATTGGTAAATGGGTGGATAATAATGTAGCACAGGCAACGCATTTGCATACGCTCGCAGGTAACAGTAAAGATTTTGAAAGCGCTACTGAACCAAGGATGTCGGCGATTTGCATTCGTTACAAAAATGAAAATTTATCTAACGAAGAACTTACAAAACTTCATCGTGATGTGGCCGCACGAATTGAGAAAGAAGGACATTTTTGGTTTGCAACAACCGAACTAAAAGGCAAGACCTTGTTTAGAATAAATCCAGTAAATATTAATACAACTATTGAAACGATAGAAGCCTTGTTTAAAACGCTGCAGGAATATTGCAGAGAAGAAGCAAGAAGCCTCGACGCATTGTAAATTAATTAATCCTGTAAAATGGGGCAAACTCCGGCTTATGAAAAAGCATTGAAAGCCCAGGTAATTTAATTTAATAATGGGGATGACAAGAGGTATGCCGAACAAATTATGAGACGTACATATTCCGGTTGTATATTAGTTACATCAGCCTTAGATCAGAAGCTTTTAAATTTGAGTAATTTTATATTTTAAATTATACATCATGAAAACAATTATTATCAGTGCAATTGTTTTGCTTTCATCATTTCAATTATTTGCCCAAAATGATGCAAATAAAGTTGAGCAATATGCTGAAATTGTTGCCACACCAAGATTATTCAGCAGCAAAGTAACTATTGACATAGATTATGGAGAGGAGAGAAGCATATGGAAAGACAACAGGATAAAAACTGATGAGGGTAAATTAAAGAAATTTAATACCGTTGTTGATGCTTTAAATTATATGGGAAAAGATGGCTGGAGTTTGGTGAATGCCTTCCCTTATATAAGCGGCAGCGGAAACACGCAGGTATATCATTATGTTTTTAAGAAAGCTTTTTTAAGAACAGAAATTGATCAAAAGTAAAAAGCTTTAGCTCAAAATATTTTGGGCTAAAGCTTCAATAAATTTTTACGATTTAAAGGTTTAGTCTTCCTGAACAAAGCTGCCGTCTTCATTAAACTCGGCTTCTATTTCTTTGCCGCCGGATTTAAACTGCGCTTCATAAAGAGTTTTATCCCCTTTTTTTTCAGTGATCCATTTTGTATCTGTTACAGCAGGATATTTCGCTTTGAATGTTGATACAACAGCGCCTGGCACTTTATCCTCACTTATCTTGTTGTCTGAGCAGGATACTGCCATCATAATGGTAAAAATGAAACCAAATAAGATTGACCTTTTCATAATATTATTTTTAGAAAACATTACTATTTCTATGCCACTTTTTATTTTCCCAATCCTTTTCCCGGCAATTTACGTATGTTAAGTGTTATGATATTTTAAAACCTTCAGGTAAGCCTAACAGTCCTAATATTAATTAAATTATCTTTACCAAAATTCAAACAATGAAAAAAATATTATTCCTGGCATTAATATTTGTTCGGTGTATATGCGCAGAAGCACAGACTGAACCTAAAGGATTAAATGTAAATGACAATGCTCCCCAATTTACCGGTACTGATCAAAATGGAAAATCTTTTGATCTTACAAAAGAATTGAAAAAGGGTTCTGTAGTATTGGTCTTTTATCGTGGGCAGTGGTGCCCTTATTGTAACCGTCAATTAAAAAAACTGGAAGACTCCTTATCATTAATAATGGCTAAGGGAGCCACTTTGGTTACAGTTACACCTGAGAAACCTGAAAATATAAGTAAGACAATTGAAAAAACACAAGCAACTTATCCCATTCTGTTTGATGATGGTTTAAAAATTATGAAGAGCTATGATGTTGCTTTTGGGCTAGATGATAAAACGATAGAAAAATATAAAGGATATGGCATTGATTTTAGCACAGTGAACGGTTCCAACGGTGCCAACCTGCCTGTGCCTGCGGTATATGTAATAAATAAAAAGGGTAAGATAGTTTTTCGCCAATTCGATAAAAACTATACGCAAAGAGCTTCGGTAGCTGAGATATTAAAATACCTGTGAATATCTTACTATTCAAGTGACGATTCAAGTCTTGTTTAAAATTTATTATTCACTTTGCGATATCAATCTTTACTTTTTTATTTTTTATTTTTTCATTCTTTATAAGTTGCAGGGTTTGTCCCACTTTTAATTTTCTTATGGCAACAAAAGAAAAAAAGTCCTTTACGTCAATCAATCCTATATCATCTTTTTTCAACTGTCCCTTGTTTGATAAAAATCCTACGATATCGATCTTGTTTACTTTGTGTTTTTTCCCGGCGGCAATAAAAAGTGTTGACCATTTTGGTTTTTCAGGCAAAGTAATATTTTCAGGGAGTTCAATATTTTCTACATCTTCTTTTACATACGCAGGCATTTTTTCTTCTGCGGATAAAATAAGTACTACACTTCCTCCCGCATCCATTCGTGCTGTTCTTCCGTTGCGGTGTATATACACTTCTTCCGTTGCCGGAAGATGATAATGTATGATGTATTTTATGTTAGGAATATCAAGTCCGCGTGATGCAAGATCAGTTGTTACCAGTACATTCACAGTGCCGTTTTTAAATTTGCATAGGGCACTGTCGCGTTGCTGCTGTTCCATTGCTCCATGATAATATTCGTTTATGATCCCTGCTTTGTTAAGATGATTACTGGTGCGTTCAACTGATTCCCTGTGATTGCAAAAAACTATAATCGACTTATTGCCGATAGAACAAATGAGTTTAAATAGTGTTTCTGTTTTATCTTTCTCAGGGGATAGAATAGTTTTTATATAAAGCTTGTTTTCCTTCTCAACATCCCCTGATAAAAAATTAAGCCTCACAGGTGATTTTAGCCCGATAAAATCCGGCACATCAACTGCTTCAGTTGCTGAGGTTAATATTCTTTTCTTAATTGATTTTAGCGCCTCTACAATAAAAGCGATCTCATCCCAAAATCCTGATTCGAGTGATTTATCAAATTCATCAAGCACCAATGTAGTTATGTATTCTATTGTAATGTTTCCGCGCCGGATGTGATCAGCCAAGCGCCCCGGAGTTCCCACCAACAAAGCTGGTGGTTGAATTAAATTGTTCTCTTCTGTCTCTCTTAAATGACCACCATAGCAGCAGGTTATTTTAAAATCAGTTCCCAAAGATTTAAATACATGTTCTATTTGTATTGCCAGTTCCCTTGATGGAACAATTATCAATGACTGAGTTTTTTTAATACTCCGGTCAAGTTTATGAAGTAAAGGAATTAAAAATGCAAGTGTTTTTCCCGACCCTGTAGAAGAAAGAAGAAGGACATTATTATTTTTTTCAATGGTGTCTATCGCAGCAAGCTGCATTTCATTTAGCGCATCAATTTTTAAATTGGAGAGTAGCTTTTCTATCGAATAATTTGTTTCAGGCATTTGTGCAAAAGTATGAAACTTACAACCGGCATACGGCTTACCTTACCGTATAGTGTAATCATGAAGTACTGTTCATGATTTCTTAATTTATACCATTTAATTAAAAATATTGCCGTTCACATTCTTTATTGAATAACGATTTTATTGATTGTCTAAATTTGCGGACCAAATAAAATTGTTATGAAACCTTTCCTTTTATTGCTTGTTTGTGTGTTCACAACAGCAATTGCGCATGCACAACAAATTACAGGCAATATAAAAGATGACCAGGGCAAAACCCTCCAGGGGGCCACCGTGGCGCTTAAAAAATCAAACGATTCATCAGTAGTAAAGTTGAGTATCACAAACGCTGCGGGTAGCTATTCATTTGCAAATATTGCCAATGGTAAATATTTTATAAACACATCTCACGTAGGTTATGCAATTAAAAACTCGCCTGCTTTTGAGGTGAGTGGAGAAGGCCAGATAAATGTGCCCGAAGTTTCATTACGCAGGGTTTCGGGCTCATTAAAGGAGGTTGCTGTAAATTCTACAAAGCCTGTTATCGAGGTTAAGGCTGATAAAACAATTTTAAATGTAGAAGGTAGTGTAAATGCAGTTGGGCAGGATGCACTGGAGTTGTTGCGTAAATCTCCCGGCGTTATTGTTGATAAAGATGAGAACCTTAGCCTTAGTGGTAAAAACGGAGTACAGGTATATATAGATGGACGGCCAACTCCGTTATCAGGAGCAGACCTTGCTGCCTATTTAAAAACATTACAGTCTTCTTCAATTGAATCTATTGAGATCATTACAAATCCTTCTGCAAAATATGAGGCTGCAGGTAATGCGGGTATAATCAATATCAAATTAAAAAAGAATAAATCTTACGGAACCAATGGCTCTGTTAATGCGGGGTACAGCATTGGAAAATTTGCAAAATATAATGCTGGCTTCTCTTTAAATAACCGAAATAAGTATGTTAACATTTATGGCAACTATAACTACAATCAAAGCCGTAATGAGATGTACATTAATTTGTATCGTAAACAATTGGATACTTTATTTGATCAGCATTCTATTATGACTTCCGTCGGGAACAGTCAAAATTTTAAAGCTGGAATGGATTATTTTATTAATAAGAGAAGCACAATCGGTGTTATGGTGAATGGTAATATTGGTGAAAATGTTTTTTCCAACGACAGCCGTACACCGATCTCGTACATACCCTCAGGACAACTGGTTAAAACCCTTACTGCAGCTAACTCTACAGCGGGTAAAAGAAGTAGCGGCAATCTTAACCTAAATTATAAATATGCTGATACATCAGGACATGAATTAAACATTGATGCTGACAGGGGGTTGTATAGAATAAAGAGCGACCAGATGCAGCCCAATTATTATTATGACAAAGTGGGTGTTCTTTACAGTACCCGGATATATAATTTTATTGCCCCCACTGATATTGATATCTACAGCGTGAAAGCTGATTACGAACAAAATTTTAAAAAGGGTCGTTTAGGATTTGGTGGTAAAACATCTTTTGTAAAAACGGCTAATAACTTTAACCGTTACGACATTGTTTCAACAACCAGGTATTTCGACAGTACCCGAAGCAACAATTTTAATTACAAAGAGAACATAAATGCATTGTACGTGAATTACAACAAAGCATTTAAAGGTTTAATGATACAGTTTGGTGTGCGCATGGAAAACACTCATCTTGAAGGCGTATCGGATGGTTATAAATGGAGCGGCACAAAATTTATTACGAACAAAGATGGCTTTACACGTAACTATACTGACTTTTTCCCGAGCGGTGCCATTACTTTTAATAAAAAGCCAACAAGCCAATGGGGACTGCGTTATAGCCGAAGAATAGACAGGCCTGCGTACCAGGATCTTAATCCTTTTGAATTTAAATTAGATGAGTATACTTTTCAAAAAGGTAATATAAATTTAAGGCCGCAATACACTAACAGCTTTGCCATAACACACACTTATAAATACACGTTAAACACAACATTAAATTACAGTCATGTTAATGATGTATTCACTCAATTAGTAGATACTGCCGAATTATCAAAAAGTTTTATCACTAAAAAGAATTTAGCGACACAGGATGTGATCAGTTTGAATATCAGTTATCCTTTTAGCAAAAAATGGTACAGCGTTTTCTCAAATCTTAATGCAAACTACTCTCATTACAAAGCTAATTTTGGAACAGGCAGAACGGTTGATCTTGATGCTTATTCGATCAACATTTATCAGCAACATACTTTTAAATTAGATAAACAATATACAGCAGAACTGAGTGGCTTTTACGCTTCACCTTCAATATGGCAGGGAACGTTTAAAAGCACCGCTATCTGGGGCATTGACGGTGGGTTAATGAAGACAATATTAAAAGGAAAAGGAACTGCAAAGATTGCTGTGAGTGATATCTTTAATTCAATGCATTGGGGCGGTACCAGCCAATTTGCAGGACAATATATTAGAGCAACTGGAGGATGGGAAAGCCGATTATTTAAAGTTAACTTTAGTTACCGCTTCGGTAGCAATGAGGTAAAAGCAGCAAGGCAACGCAAAACAAGCCAGGAGGAAGAGAACCAGCGTGTAAACAGCGATGGTGGTGGAATTGCAAAATAATTTTTAAAGATTTACTTAAATAAAATGGTCCGCATTTCGCAGGACCATTTTTATTCTGATTTATTTTTTACATTTTATGCTGAACAACCGGCGGTGCTGGCGGCGGAACCATATTGCTGATGGGCTTCGTAGATTTTAAATAAGCAAATATTGCTTTCAGTTCATCATCATTTAAATTTTTAAATGCAGGCCATGGCATTGGCGGTAATAACATACGGCTTCCGGCCAGACCTTTTTGCTTTCCATTTCTAATACAATATATAAACTGATCTTCATTCCATGTGCCTATTCCGGAATCATCAGAAGTTAGATTTGCTGTATAAGATATACCCCATGGGCCTACCCATGAAGTAAGATCATTAGTAACAACAAGTCCTTTACTTTCCATTGCAATTCTGTCTACATCAGGTGGCGGCTGTTTTGCAGGATGGCCAGATAATAATAAAGTACTGTCATCTTCCGGGCCCATTTTTCCCATTTTTTTAGGAGTATGGCAATTGCCACAATCCATAGACATCACGAGGTGTTGCCCCCACTTAACCTGGCTTTCATAACCACCGTCACTTTTACTTCCCACAAGTACGGTATCTTTCTTATTAACTGTTTCACTGGTTTTGTCATCGCTGCATTGAGAAAGAAAAAATGAGGTGCAAACAAGCGTAATAATAATAATGACTGATAGTCTTTTCATAACAGAGTTTTAAAAGTTTTGAAAGTATTACAGGTGTTACTTCTTTGGGCAGAGGTTTTTCGGAATTTTGGTTTGATGAAGAAAGTTAATTTTTTTATCTATACCAAATTTATGGAGCATAATTTTTAAAGGCATAAAGAATCCATCTTATCTCAAATTATTCCAGTAGCTGACTCTCGGCTACACTCGCCTGACAGCTTTATTTTAATGAAGCACCCTGTTCTATCCAGCAGCGTATAACATCCCTTTCTTCCTGTGTCATATTTGTTTTATTATTCTGCGGCATTGTTTTAGTGATCACAACACGCTGCATAATTTTATCTTTTAGTTTTACAATATTATCCGGCATATCATATGTTACACCATTGGGTGGCGCTTTAATAACATCATCTGTAGGTGTTGATGAATGACATGTTATACATCTTGATTGTACAATTGCATTTACTTCCGTAAAACTAATAATGCTTTTACACTCCCCGGGTTTTGGCGGTGCGGAAACATAAGCCGTTGCCAATAATATCAATACTGAAACAGGCATTACCCAAACACTGTACTTTCCTTTCTCCCGCAGGTTTAGCCAATGTTTTATTCCGGCGCTTCCTAAAGAAATTGCCGCTAAAATTATCCATGGATATTTAAAACCGAATGTACTGGGAAAGTGATTGCTCACCATTACAAACAACACTGGCAGTGTTAAGTAATTATTGTGCAGCGAACGTAAGCCTGCATGTTTGCCGAGGTCGGGATGTAATGGCTTACCTTCTTTAGCAGCCTTTACCATTGCTTTTTGTGAAGGAATAATTACAAAAAAATATTGGCAACCATTATCGATCCCAACATTGCACCAAAGTGAATGTATGCAGCACGGGCACTAAATACATGGCAATAAAACCATGCAAATCCTACAATAATTATTACGCAAACAATGGTAAACCAAATACCTTTTTTTACAAGCGCCGTTTTGCAAAGTATATCATATAAAAGCCAGCCAACTACAAATGATCCAACGCCGGTTACTATTGCCGCTGTTGTGCTCATGGCAAAAACATTGGTATCAATTAAAAATCCTTTAGCATTAAAATAATATACAATGAACAAAAGACTAAAGCCCGACAACCAGGTGAAATACGCTTCGTATTTAAACCAGTGAAGATGTTTAGGAATTACTTTAGGAGCAGTTTTATATTTCTCCAAATAGTAAAATCCGCCGCCATGTATTGCCCATAAATTGCCTGCAAGTTCATCCCTTACATTTTCCGTTCTGTTCAATGCATTTTCTAAAAAAACAAAATAAAACGATGCGCCGATCCAGGCAATTCCAAAAGTGATGTGCATTACCCTTACAACAATATTCAGCCATTCCATCATGTGGCTTTCCAGCGGAGTTCCTTTTACAATGAGGTAAGTAAATACAAGCATCGTAATTATTACAAGAACAATGGCTGCATAAATAAAGTTATGAGATCCGAGTATTTTATTTTTATAGATATCAGATTCAGCATTGCTTTTTATTTCATATTCAGTTTCGCCTGACAGCGTGCGAAAGTGATACGTCATCCATATCAATATGATCAAAATAAGTACGAGTATGCTGTAGATTACAAAGTGGAACATATAAGCGCCCAAATTAAAATTTAGTTTTCTATTTTTAATGATTCATTTCAGATTAATATTTTCCAGTGTTTGATATTGCGATAAAAAGTACAAGAATAATAACTCCGGATGGAGAAAAAAATGGTGTTGTAATCATAAAAGATGGGTTAATAATTGATGTTGCCCCATCATTAGATAATGATGATGAAAGAGTAATTGATGTGCACGATAAAGTTGTAATGCCCGGAGTTATTGATCCTCATGTTCACATCAATGAACCGGGAAGAACAGAGTGGGAAGGTTTTAATACTGCCACGAAAGCTGCTCTGGCAGGCGGTATTACAACTCTTGTTGATATGCCATTAAACTCAAGCCCTGTTACAACAACTGCAGATGCATTTGACAGGAAGCTTGCTGCTGCCAAAGATCAGTTGCATACTAACTGCGGTTTTTGGGGAGGTGTAATACCCGGAGATGAAAATGAGATTGAAGCGCTGATAGAAAATGGCGTGCTTGGCTTTAAAGCATTTCTTACGCATTCAGGCATTGATGAATTTCCGAATGTTACTGAAGATGATCTTAGAAAAGTAATGCCCATAATTGCAAAATATAATTTGCCTTTGCTTGTGCATTGCGAATTAATTTCCCCCCTCTCTGAAGGAGAGGGGACGGGGGTGAGGTACCAGGATTATCTAAACTCCCGCCCCCGCAAATGGGAAGACGATGCAATTGCATTGATGATATGTTTGTGTGAAGAATATAATTGCAGGACGCACATTGTTCATTTATCATCATCCAATTCAATTGAGCAAATTAGAAACGCAAAACAAAAAGGTTTACCGCTTACAGTTGAAACAGGTCAACATTATTTATATTATACAGCAGAACAGATAAGAGACGGACAAACACAATTTAAATGTGCGCCACCAATTCGGGGAAAAGAAAACAATGAAAAACTTTGGCATGCCTTGCAAGATGGGATAATTGATTTTGTTGCCACCGATCATTCGCCTGCAACACCGGCACTTAAAGAATTACAAAGCGGCGACTTTATAAAAGCATGGGGAGGGATCGCATCCATTCAATTTGCTTTACCTGTATTGTGGACAGCCGCAAGTAAAAGAAAATGTAGTTTAAACGATATTGTAAAATGGCTTTCAGAAAATCCTGCAAAGCTAATTAGCAAACAAAATTCTAAAGGTAAAATTGCCAAAGGTTATGATGCAGATATAATTGTTTGGGATGAAAGAAAATCTTTCCTGGTTACTGAAGATATTATTCAACATAAACATAAAGTAACTCCCTACATAAATGAAGAATTTTTTGGAGTTGTTGAACGGTCTTATTTATCTGGAGAAAATGTTTTTGATAATGGTGTTATGCAATTGAACAAAGGCAAATTTATATTGCGGTAAAACTGCGAAAGGTTTTACATTTGGATGAAGACAAAAACTATGGATACAACACAACCCGCTTTCACAAAACTCATTGACCTTGCTTCTGAGCGCTTAGGTGGTAAAGCGCTTTTGTGCAGTGATGATTTTTTTGCTGAAAAGGAAAGTCTTCTTAAGCCCGGCAGAGGAATTTTTATCACTGATAAATATACTGACAGGGGAAAATGGATGGATGGCTGGGAGTCGCGGCGCAAGAGAACGCCGGGGCACGATTGGTGCATTATTCAGTTGGCGACCTCAGGAAAAATTCAAGGCGTTGATATTGATACAAATCATTTTCTTGGCAATCATCCGCCGCATGCTTCTATTGACGCATGTTACATTGAGCCCAGTGCAAACGTTGATATTGAAAAAGTTCAGTGGATAGAAATCCTTCCTAGGTCTTCTTTGAAAGCAGGATCACAAAATTTTTACGAGATAAAAGATAACAAAGAAGATGCATCAAAAAATATTTATACGCACCTGCGGTTAAATATTTATCCTGATGGTGGTGTTGCCCGGTTTAAAGTTTATGGTGAAGTTTTTAAAGATTGGAAACTGCTTAAACCTGATGAAACAATTGATCTTGCCGCTGCAATCAATGGTGCCAGATCTATTCTTTGTAACGATATGTTCTTTTCTCATATGGATAATCTCATTATGCCGGGCAGGGGAATTAATATGGGGGATGGTTGGGAAACTAAACGCAACCGTACACCAAATAATCGTGATTGGGTAATTGTAAGATTGGGGCATATAGGTGTTATTGAAAAAATATTAATTGACACCTGTCATTTTAAAGGAAATTATCCTGATAGTTGTACGCTGGAAGGTTGCAATATGCCAGTGAAGGAAGAAAATAAATTCTATAATGAAAATATTAAATGGACAACTATTTTCAATCAAACAAAATTATGTGCAGATAATGAGCATACATTTATAAGTGAAAGTGAAGATGCATTTACGCACGTTCGGTTATCTATTTTCCCTGACGGTGGGATCAGCAGAATGAGATTATGGGGAAGTGTGAAGGGCTATAATCAAAAATAAGAAATAAGAAATAAGAAAAGGATTGATAACTACTAACTACAAACTTTAGACTACAAACTTTTTATGACAATCGCAGAATTTGATCATTTGCCCACCGAAAATAAAAAAACATTCCTGCTGCAATGTTGCGGATCATCCGCCTGGGTTGATAAAATGATTACTGTTTTTCCGGTAGAAGATCTTGTAGAATTATTGGAAGCGGCAGAAGAAAAATGGGATGAATGCAATGAGGAAGACTGGAAAGATGCCTTTGATAATCATCCTCAGATTGGTGATATAAATTCTTTGAAAGCAAAATTTACCAACACAGTACAATGGGCTGCTGCAGAGCAATCGGGGGTAAATGCTACTGCAGAAAATATGATGCAGGAACTTGCGAAAGCAAATGAAGAATATGAAAAAAAATTCGGTATTATTTTCATTGTTTGCGCTACGGGAAAATCTGCAGAGCAAATGCTTGGTATTTTAAAAAGACGTTTAAATAATTCAAAAGAGGATGAAATTAAAATAGCTGCGGAAGAGCAACTGAACATAACCAAATTAAGACTGGAAAAATTATTTGGTGTGACTGAAAATAATAAGGCATGAGTAAAATAACAACCCACATTCTTGATACAACAAAAGGTAAGCCTGCTGAAGGTGTTACAATTATTTTATATGGTGGCGAAAACGATGAATGGACAGAACTAGCCCGCGGAATTACAAATGTTGACGGAAGAATTGCAGACCTGCTTGATAAAGATGATCCGCTGCACTTTGGTATTTATAAAATGCGTTTTGAAACCAAAGATTATTTTGATAAGCACCAAGTAAAAACTTTTTATCCTTATGTCGAAATTATTTTTGAAATAGAACCCGGTCAGTATTATCATATTCCGCTGTTGCTAAATCCATTTGGATATTCAACTTACAGGGGATCCTGAGGAATTAATTTTAACTTTAAATAAATACAGCAGTAAGGTCTTCCTCTTTATTAGATTTAGCCTGTATTTTACAGGCATCTCCTAATTTTTTAAACACCAAAATAAATTCATAATCCCCTTTCAAAAATTCCCTTTCATGGATTAGGATACGACCCATGTGAACGACTCCACTGTAGTGTCACTTTTTGCCAAATGGTAGCTCCCATATAATCAAATCCAATGTTCTTACAGAATTTAATAATCTCTTCCTAATTGGAATGACCTTATAACGTGCGCAGTAAACAGCCCTTGCAAATTGATCAGAATTGTCACCCATTCATTTGGGCCAAGGATTTTTATACCTTATTTCAAGGACACCTGTCTTAGAGCCTTTGCGTGAAAAAAGGCAATAATAAATAACAATTGATCTATTAATTCTATAAAGACTTAAGATATTCTACCAAATCTTTTTTCTCTGTTTCGGTGAGAGAAAGTTTTTTGAAATCGTTGTAATGATTTACAACGTCGATTAATGTAGCAAATCTTCCATCATGATAAAACCCTCCTTTCATGTGTGTCCATAAGCCTTTTAATCCTTGTGTAACATACGTTTTGTCCGGTGAACGGCTTGATTGAAAATCATCAATACCAATATCTGATGCTTTGTGTGTATTCCAGCCGGGTTCGGTAAACAGTGGGGGAACGTGACAGTTTGCACACTTTGCTTTGTTGCTAAACAGCACCATGCCACGGCGTGCCGCCTCTTTATTATAAATACTATCCGGTGCCGGCGGAGAAGGAATAGCCAATTGGTAAAACTGAAGTGCGGCAAGCTTATCAGTTATCATATCGGGAGTATTGCGTTTGTTTCCTGCGCCGGTTTTTGCTGCTACCGGATATTTTTTAGCGTCGTTAAAACGTTCATCAAAGAAAGTTCCTTTACCTGCTAATTCAAGATTTGCAACGTAAGCATTCCAGTAAGTCACATCACCCCATCCGCCTGTCCATGTGTGAAGATTATGCCCTGCATGTCCGAATGCTTCGGGTATTAAAGTGGCTGCAGATTTTCCGTCGGGGCGAAATGCTTTACCATCTAAATTTAGCAGCGCATCAAATTTACCAGGCCCCCAGCTTGCCAGCACTTTTTTTACGGTTGCTACATCAACACCAAGCGCATCGGTGATGGGTTTTAAATTGGGAGCCATTGAAATAATTGCTCCAACATTTAAATCACGGTTTGCCCAACCGTCTAACCGATGCCCGATGCCCGGAGCAAATGCATTATCAACTGTTGAATGGCACGATGCACATGTTATGCCGACAGATAGAAGTTTTTTATTGTTATCAAAAGTTCCTTTCACACCCACCACTGCATTTAATTGTAAAAGTGTGAGTGTTACTGCGGGGTCGTCCAAATTTACTTTACCGGCTTTTATGGCGGAGGCTACATCAGCAGGTATAACATCCATGTCAACCTTTAATCCTGCTGCCAGTGAGGCTTTGGGAGAAAGCCCTCCGCCAACGCCACCATTTTTTTCTCCTGTTATAGCTTTGTTTAATTGAAGTGCATCTGTCCAATAAGCTTCGTCACCAAAGGTTTCAAAACGAAACGTTTGTTTTCCTTCTTCCAGCATTTTAGTTGCATTGGCTGTAATCGGGTCTTCGCTTTCTTTTTCTTTCTCTGTCTTTTTAGGCTGACCATTAGAAGAAGTAGTGCATTGCATAAACTGACTTACTGATACAATAAGTATAATGATACCAATGACTGTTGCTGTTTTAATTGAAGCTATTTTCATGACAGAAATATTTTGTTTATTAAATTATTTATGTATCATAATTGCATCCATAACCTTTGTCACAATACTATCGCAATAGATCAGATTGAATTGAAAAATCTCCTCGGGTGAATACATTTTTTCAACTTCTTTTCTAAGCATAGCTTTAGCTCTGCTCAATCTTGCTTTTACATTTGTTTCTGTAATACTAAGCGCTGTCGCTGTTTCCATCACACTCATACCATTTAATTCCCGTAACGAAAATACTAGGCTGTAATCAAGCGGAATTTGCTTAATGGCATTTTCAATTGCACTATTCATTTCTCTGTTTGTTACATTTTTTTCTGTATCGCTGTTGTTATTATTCGAAAACATAGGGCTGATTTTTTCGTTTAAAAAAGTATCAAGTGCAACTTCTTTTTGTTTACCTGCTTTATGGCTTTTTCTATAACATTCGTTCAGCATAATTTTTATTAGCCATGTCTTAAAATATTTACTGTTCTCCAGTTTACTAAGATTTTGATAAACCTTAATAAAAGTTTCCTGCATAAGATCTTCTACATCCTGGTGATTAAACCTGTATGATCTGCCAATTTTATACAGGTAGGGGTTATACCTTCTTATCAGTACCTCAAATACGGCGAGGTCACCATTTTTAACTCTATCAATAAGTTCTGCTTCTGAGAGTTGAGAAAATGTTGTTGGAGATTTTTTTTTATCAAATGTTTTGTACATACAAAAATATTTCTATATTAATTTAATCAATCCCTGTTATAATTACTACTTTAATATTAGTTTACCTTTCATTACCGGATGAATGGAACAGAAGTAGTCGGCACTTTTATTTACGACCAATTTCCATGATTGGCCTGATGCAAGTGGAGAAGAAGACCATTCTTTATTTTTTTCTTCCATTATGTTATGTGTTACCATATCTTTATTAACCCACATAACTGTGTCTCCATCATTTACATAAATTTCAGCGGGATTAAATACCATTTGCTGAATTAAAATAGTGACTAATTTATGGCCTTCCTGCTTTTCTACTGATACAGCCCGTTCTTCCGGAGTGCCGCAGCCTGCTAATAAAATAAAAAACACAAACACTAAAATGCTGCTTCTCATAGTTGATGCACTTTTCATTTGCCCCCAAACATTTTTTGCACCATCTCAGCATGTGCAAGATGTTCCTTTAATGTTGGCACTACATTTTGTAACAAACTTTTTAATTCAGGGTTGGTTGCCTGCGGTATTAAAACAGTTTCTATTGCTGCAATTACTCCTTTGTGATAAGCAACTTCATTATCAATGTAAGCTTTATCAAAAGTTTTTGCAGATTTTGAAAGCAGCATCTTTCTTGTTTTAGCAGCATCGGCATTCAACTTCCTGCTTACTGCATTGTCTTTAGGGGTGACCTTTAGTTTTGTTACCAGTGCCACTGCCTGATCAATTACTGCCTGATGATCCCTTGACATTGTTTCTGCAAACTTTAAAATGTCCGCATTTTTAGATTTTTGTTTTGCAATTTTTGCGAAGCCTATGTCGCCTTGATTTGCTACCACTGCTGCTGAAGCTATTTCAGGATCAGAAAGTTTAGGAGCCTTTTGCGCAAAGGTTGCCGAGGACAACATAAGGATGAAGATTGCAGATGCAAAAGCTGTGCTTGTAATGATTTTAATTTTTTTCATTGTATACCTTTTTTCTATTAGAGTAAGCGAAGATGTAAAAGGTTACAAACAGAACAGGATTTTTAAAATTTATTCCCGGAAGATCATTTTTTTTCAAAAATTACTACATGCGGCGAAGCTTCAAGTTTGATCAAACTATTCTCTCCTTATCCATTTCACAACCTTCTTTTTAAAATAATACCTGCAGAGTGCGGATGGAGAAATTACATTTATAAAGAAGTTATAAAACCAAGGAGATATTTTTTTCAGGCGTCGAATTTTTTTATATCTCCCTGCAGAGCTTTGTATATTTCCCTGTCATAATTCTTAAATGTATTTGAAAATTATTTGTTTGCAAAGCCCTCTAAAGTGTGCGGAAATATATCCGCTTCGCATCACAGGCCTAATGCCTTCACCTCTTGTCGGACAAATTAATGAAGCCCCATCCCCTGATAGCAGCCATTACCGGATGCTTTTCTTTTTAAAGATGCCAGTGGCAAACTCCAGCCCACAGCCTGCATTTGTAAAGCGATGGCTCATAACTGGATCTTTTGTGATAATCCAAACATTTGTTCTTATCATTTTCATTTTATCAAATGTTATGTGGTTTTCTTTAGCGCATATGTTAATGTATTAGTTTTGTCAAC
>JBKJSX010000172.1:0-7888 GCA_046594375.1 Chitinophagaceae bacterium | reverse complement strand
TAGGATCAACTTTTTTTTCCTGCGCTATTGCAGAATAAAAAAAACACGGTATGACAATCAGGTAAACAATGAACAAAAATTTTATACAGAATGATTTTTTCATTCTTCTTTTTTATTAAAATTTATTATCAGCAATAAACCGGGACTAAAGCCAAGCTGCGGATGATAGCCGCCAGTAATATCTAAACGAAAATTTTTCCATCCAATTCCTGCACCTATGTAACTGTTGGTTGTTTCAGTTGAAGTACCTGCTCTTATAAAAAACTGTTTCAAAAAATTGTATTGGATACCAATATCAACATTCACTGGTTTATCTTCTTCTTTGATAATTTCTGCACTAACTAAAAACTTTTCTGATGCTTCGTAACCTATTCCAAACTTATAGACCGAGCTAAGTTTTTCATTTTGTGTTTTTGATAATTTACCGCCAACAGGATTATATGCATGGATACCTACATGCAATTTTTCTGAGAGATGAGCAATGGCTCCTATTTCAAAATTTATTGCTGAAGCATTTCCATAAGCAGGTATACGAAATCCGTAATAATTAAATTTTATACCTACATCTAATTTGCTTCCAAGGCCTCTTGCATAAGCAATCCCGATCTGTGATTCATTGTAATTTTTAAACCCAAAGTAATCAGCCTGCAAACCAAAATTTCCCTGTTTTGTTGTCAACACAGCGACTGCAGAATACAAGTTTGTTGAAGAAAGCAAAAAACGTTTTTCTCCATATACACCAATAGCAGTGCTTTTTATTTGTGCCAATGCTGCCTGGTTAGATGTAAAAGAGAAAGCATCAACATGATTAATACTATAAGCGCCTAAGCCTACATATCTTGCTGCGATTGGCTCACGTACTGCCTGCCCAAAAACATAGCAGGTATAAAAAATAAAAATAATAGTAAAATAGAATTTTCTCAAAGTAGTGGTATTAAATATTAGTCGGACAAAACGGATAAGGGAAAATAATAAAATTAATTGTAAGATGCCAAATAAAAAGCAGTAAAACGAATGCCGTTGGCTAATTTTGCAGCATGAAATTATTAGATGGAAAGGTTGCATCACAAGCCATCAGGGATGATCTGAAAAGTAAAGTAGCAGAGTTAAAAAAGCTGGGTAACAAAGTCCCTCATCTTGTTGCCGTTTTAGTTGGTAACAATGGTGCCAGTGAAACGTATGTAAACTCTAAAGTAAAAAGTTGTGAAGAGATTGGTTTCAAATCAACATTAGTAAAATTAGATGATACGATCAGTGAAAATGAATTAATGGAAGTGATCAATAAATTAAACTATGATAATGATGTAGATGGTATTTTGGTACAGCTTCCTTTGCCAAAACAAATTGAAGAAGAAAAAGTGATCAATCTTATTTCACCCTTAAAAGATGTAGATGGATTTCATCCGATAAGCGTTGGCAAAATGGTTTTAGGATCTGAAACATTTATTTCAGCAACTCCCTACGGAATACTTTTATTATTACAGCATTATAAAATAGAAACCAAAGGCAAGCACGCCGTGGTTATTGGCAGAAGCAATATTGTAGGACGACCCATAAGTATTTTATTAAGCAGGAATGATGAAACCGGAAATTGCACCGTAACGCTTTGTCATTCGCACACAAAAAATCTAAAAGAAATTTGTTTGCAGGCAGATATAATTGTTGCAGCATTAGGCAAGCCGGAATTTTTAAAAGCAGAAATGGTTAAAGAAGGTGCGGTTGTAATTGATGTTGGCATAACAAGAGTTGTTGATACTTCAAAGAAAAGTGGATATGGTTTAAAAGGCGATGTTGATTTTGAAAATATTGCAGCAAAGTGCAGTTATATCACGCCTGTACCCGGAGGCGTAGGACCTATGACCATCGCTGCTTTGCTGGTGAATACCTTTAAAGCATGTATAGATCATAGCCTCCAATCCCCGGTAGGCGGAAACAGGAGAGATTTTGGAGAATCGGTATTAAGCATTGAACATTGATTATTGAATATTATTTTGGAAACAAACATAGATACAACAACATCGCTTCCTGTTATGGAAGCATTTTACACATTGCAGGGTGAGGGTTATCACCAGGGAAAAGCAGCTTACTTTATTCGCCTCGGCGGTTGTGATGTTGGATGTGTATGGTGCGATGTAAAAGAAAGCTGGGATGCAAATGCACATCCCTTAAAAACTATCAAAGAAATTGTAGAGACTGCCAAACTAAACTCCTCCCCCACCGGGGGAGTTCGGGTGGGTGCTCTTGCTGTTGTTACAGGCGGAGAACCTTTAATGCATAACCTTTCACAACTTTCAGATGCGCTGCATGCTGCAGGTTTTCAAACAAATATTGAAACATCAGGATCATCTCCATTAAGTGGTGACTGGGATTGGATATGCCTTTCTCCTAAAAAATTTAAAGCACCGTTGCCTGAAATATTATCGAAGGCACACGAACTAAAAGTTGTTGTTTTTAATAATTCAGATTTTGATTGGGCAGAAAAATATGCTGCTTTAGTTTCCCCGTATTGCAAACTTTACCTGCAACCCGAATGGGATAAAGCTTCCATTGTTACCCCGATCATCATTGATTATATCAAAGCAAACCCGCAATGGGAGTTGTCGCTGCAAATTCATAAGTACATCAATGTTCCTTAGAATTAAGAAGTAGGAAGAAGGAAATAGGAAGTTAGAAGTGCCTTTTATGTTAACATTTAGTTGCATTAGCCGCAAAATAATTCGTAGTAATTTTATCCTTCAACATTACAATCCTGATGAATAAATCACATACGCTATATCTCAAAAGTTTTATCCTTAATTCTTACATCTTATTTCTTACTTCTTTCGCAACAAAAGCCCAATGGTATGATCCTTATAAAGTAAATAAAAAAGCAACTGATATTTATTTGCAGGCAATTGCCAACGCAAACAATTCTAATTTTCCGGCTGCATTAAAAATGATAAATGATGCATTGAAAATTGATCCAAAATTTGTTGATGCTTATCTTTCTGTTGCAGGCATGAATGCCAATATTAAAAATTATCCAGCTTCGATAAATAATTTTGAAAAAGCATTTTCACTTGATTCTGTCTACACAAGATCCTATCTTCTGCCCTATTCTATTTCTCTGGCGGGAGGAGGCAAATTTGACAATGCATTGATTGCTGTAAATACTTTTTTGGCTATTCCAAAATTAAATGATAGGAGTATCAAGTCAGGTGAGTTTAGAAAAAAAACGTATGAGTTTGCAATTGATTATGAAAAAAATTCCAGAAGAGTTGGAACAAAAAATTATGTTTTTAAACCGCAAAACTTAGGAGACAATATTAATTCTGTTGATCCTGAATATTATCCCTCTATCACGATTGATGGCAAAAAAATGGTTTTTACAAGAAGAGTAAACGCTGCGTCTAAAGGCAAAGAAGATTTTTTTCAAAGTGATCTTATCAATGGACAATGGACAAAAGCGAGATCACTGGAAGGAAATATTAGTACCGGAGAAAATAATGGCGGAGCAGAAAATATTTCACAGGATGGAAATGTAATTGTTTTTGCCGGATGCAACTTTCCTGATGGGATGGGCAGCTGTGATATTTATATTTCTTACTTAACAAAACAGGGATGGAGCAAACCGGAAAACCTCGGTCCTAATGTAAACTCCGAATATTGGGAAACTTCTCCCTCGCTTTCTCCTGACAAAAAAGATCTGTATTTCAGCAGCAGTGTTCCCGGCGGTTTTGGCGGCACAGATATTTGGGTTTGCCACCGCAATGCAAATGGTAAATGGGGATCTGCACAAAATCTTGGGCCGGAAATAAATACTCCCGGCAATGAAGGTTCGCCATTTATTCATGCTGATAATCTAACCTTATATTTTAATTCAACCGGCCACCAGGGGTATAGTGAAAAATCTGATCTGTTCGTAGCCCGCAAACAACCTGATGGCAAATGGAGCAAGCCTGAAAATTTAGGTTACCCAATAAATACAATTGATGAAGAAGGTTCATTAATTGTTTCTTCTGATGGCAAAACTGCTTACTATGCAAGTGACAGAAGTGATACTAAAGGAGCGCTGGATATTTACACTTTTGAGTTGAGAGAAGATGTTCGTCCTGCAAAAACTTTATGGGTTAAAGGAAAAGTTTTTGATAAGAAAACTTTGAATGGATTGCCCTCATCAGTTGAGCTTACTGATGTTGTAGGTAAACAACAGATAAGTAAATTACAAACCGATGAAGATGGAAATTATCTCGTGACGCTGCCTGTAGGAAAAGAGTATGCATTTAATGTTAACCGAAAAGGATATTTATTTTATTCAGCCAATTTTAACCTTGCTAAAAATGCTCCCGATTCTGTTTATCAAATTGATATTCCTTTACAACCCATTGAAGCCAATGCAAGCATCATTTTGAAGAATGTTTTCTTTGATACAAAACAAACCCAGCTAAAACCTGAATCAATAACAGAGCTTGATAATGTTGTGTTGCTGATGAATGAAAATCCGAAATTAAAAATACAGATCGGCGGACATACCGATAATGTTGGCAAACCGGAAGACAATTTAAAACTCTCTTTAGGAAGAGCAGTTGCAGTGGTAAATTATTTGTTAGGTAAAGGAATAAAAAATGACAGGCTAACCTTTAAAGGATTTGGAGAAACAAAACCAATTGCTGATAACAAGACCGAAGCAGGACGGGCACTTAACAGGAGAACAGAGATTGTTGTAATTAGCAATTAACAGAAAAATTTATGTAATTTAACGTAATGAAACTTACAATCGTTATAAGTAAAGGTGAAGAATTTTTTATAGGAACGATCAAAGAAATTCCTGCAGTAATTTCGCAGGGCAACTCTATTGAAGAAGCCAAACAAAATGTTCGGGATGCACTGGAATTATATCTCGAAGACATGCAAAGTGAAGATGATAATTTTACTAAAGTTTTGGAAGAAGATTTAATAATTGGATAATGTCGGTAAAGAGAAATCACTTTATCAGCCACCTTGAAAACAATAAATGTTACCTGCATAGAAATGGATCAAAGCATGATATTTACCAAAATACAATTACCAAAAAGAAAACTACAATTCCAAGGCATCCCCAATTAGATAAAAATCTTTGCAATTTAATTTGCAAACAGTTAGAAATTCCTAAAATGTGATTTAATTTTCTTTTATTCGTTGTGAGAAAATTGCAAAATGCATCACGATCTTCTTTACCAAATCTCTCTAACACTTATTCCCAATGTTGGTGATGTACGTGCCAAAGCGTTGATAAATTATTTTGGTAACGCAGAAGATATTTTTAAAGCAAAGAAAAAAGACCTGGAAAATATTGAAGGTGTTGGAGCAATAGGAGCATCATCAATAAAACAATTCAATGATTTTGAAAAAGCAGAAGAAGAAATTGTTTTCATAGAAAAATATAAGATCACTCCTCTTTTTATTACCGATAAAAATTATCCGCAACGTTTACTTAACTGTTATGACAGCCCCTCAATGCTTTATTACAGGGGCAATGCAAACCTTAATCAATCAAAGATCGTAGCGGTTGTTGGAACAAGAAATCATAATGAATATGGTAAGGCAGTTTGTGAAAAACTGGTAGAAGATCTTGCAGATAAAAACATTTTAATTGTCAGCGGGCTTGCATTTGGCATCGACAGTATTGCACACCGCTCTGCATTAAAACATAACCTGGAAACTGTTGGAATTCTGGCTCATGGATTAGACCGTATTTATCCGGCACAAAATAAATCGCTTGCAAAAGAAATGATTGAGCAGGGCGGATTGCTTACTGATTTTAGAAATAAAACAAATCCCGATAAACAAAATTTTCCAAAACGTAACCGCATTGTTGCCGGGATAAGTGATGCCATTATTGTTATTGAGTCCGGCTTAAAAGGAGGATCGTTAATAACTGCTGAGTTAGGCAATGGATACAACAAAGATGTTTTTGCAATACCGGGAAGAGCGAATGATTCTAAAAGCCTTGGTTGTAATTATCTTATTAAAAATAATAAAGCGGGGCTTATCACTTCTGCAGAAGATCTTTTGGAAGATATGGGATGGAATGAACACAAAAAAACATCCGTAAAAAAACAACGCGAATTATTTATAGAATTCACAGCTGATGAAAAAATTATTGTAAATATTCTTCAGCAGCAGGAACATATCCATATTGATGAACTATATATTAAGAGCGGTTTAAGCAGCAGTGCTGTTGCTTCCGGCTTACTTACTTTAGAAATGCAAAATGTTATATCATCCCTTCCAGGTAAAATATATAAGCTCATTTAAATCAGGCAATGTATCTCACACCGTTATATGCTTTAGAGGGATTTATAAAAGATAATAACACGCTATGTTTGCAAAAAATATTTTTATGATCAAGATAAGTGAAAGTAGTATAGCCGGGCGCTTTATGAGGTATGTTCAAATTGACACACAAAGCGATCCGCAAAGCAATAAGCAACCAACCACAGAAAAACAAAAAGATCTTAGTAAAATATTGCTGAATGAATTGCAGCAAATGGGAATTGAAACAGAATTAGATACACATGGGTATGTGTATGCTACCATTCCTGCTAACAGTGATAAAAAAAATATTCCGACCATTTGTTTTTGCAGTCATGTTGATACAGCGCCTGATTGCAGCGGAACAAATGTTAAACCCATTCTTCACAAAAATTATGATGGAGAAGATATTGTTTTACCAGATGATAACTCGCAGGTTTTAAAAATTGCTGATGCGCCCTATTTAAAAAATCATATTGGCAGTGATATAATTACTGCAAGTGGAAATACTTTGTTGGGCGCCGATGATAAAAGCGGTGTTGCGGCAATTATGGAAGCTGCTCGTTTTTTGGTAAACAATCCTGGAATAAAACATGGAGAAATAAAAATTTTATTTACGCCTGATGAAGAAGTGGGCAAAGGTGTTGTAAAACTTGATATGAAAAAATTAAATGCAAAATTTGGGTACACCATGGATGGCGGCGAAGCAGGAAGTTTGGAAGATGAAACATTTAGTGCAGACTTTGCCACCATAATTATTAATGGCGTTATTGCCCACCCCGGTTATGCAAAAGGCAAATTAATAAATGCAATAAAAATTGCAGGAGAAATTGTAGATGCTCTTCCTAAAAATGAATGGGCGCCGGAGGTAACTGAAAAGAAAGAAGGTTTTGTTCACCCTGTAAGAGTGGAAGGTATTGCAGAAAAAGCAACTGTAGAATTTATTGTAAGAGATTTTGATAATGATAAATTAAAACAACATGGCGAAAAATTAAAAGAAATAGCAGAAGGAGTTGTAAAAAAATATCCTCCCGCAACAATGGAGTTTATAATCAAGGAGCAGTACCGAAACATGAAAGAAATTTTGGACAAAAATCCGCAAGTGATTGCTAATGCCGAAGAAGCAATTGAAAGGGCAGGCTTACAAGTAAAGACAGAAAGCATACGCGGTGGAACCGATGGAAGCCGTCTTAGCTTTATGGGATTGCCTTGTCCAAATATTTTTACCGGCATGCAGGGCATCCATTCAAAATTAGAATGGATCGGCGTGAAAGACATGGCTAAGGCTGCTGAAACAATTGTGCATCTAAGTATGATATGGGAAGAGAAGAGTAGCCCCCTCTAAATCTCCCCCGAAAGGGGAGACTTGCTAAACCACAAAGCCGTTTATGCTGAATAGAAAGATATCACTTATAACAGAATGCTTGCTGAGAATCATTTGCTGATGAGATGGAAGAGATAATGTTTGGCTTTGCAAAAATGCACCGTCCCTCTCTTTTGGAGAGGGAAAGAGGGTGAGGCTGTTGTGCATCTAAGTATAATATGGGAAGAGAAGAGTAGCCCCCTCTAAATCTCCCCCGAAAGGGGAGACTTGCTAAACCACAAAGCCGTTTAT
>JBKJSX010000141.1:0-9767 GCA_046594375.1 Chitinophagaceae bacterium | reverse complement strand
TTATTCTCCGCTTCTTTAACCTGCGCAACCGCTTCATCTATCCTTGCTTTGGAGCCCTTTAATTGTTTGCTGTTCTGAATGCTCATGTCGATAGCATTATTTAAATTGATTGTCTTTTTTTCCTGCGACAAGGCATGCTGGGCAAAAAATACAGCGACAGAAAAAAATATTAGTCTTATTATTATTTTACCCTTCATTTGTAAGTAATGCTTTAAATATTTTTTTTACATGGATGCTTAACTTCTTCTGTATTGTTTCTTCAAAATTTTTCACCGGCATTTTATTGAGGCAATTAAAATCTCTGTAAAAATTCTGGCTGATAATTACCTGCATAACCGTGCCTACCATTGTACTCATTAAAAGAACTACGTCCACATCTTTTTTAAAAACCCCTTTTTCCTCGCCATCGGCAATTATTTTTTTTATCAGTTCGGCATTGCCTTTTTTTATTTCTGTAACCAGTTTTATAATAACCGGGTTCTTATTTATTACCTGTTCGCAAAGCAGAATTTTAAAAAACTCTTCATTGTGTACAACCCTTTCGATATGCTCATCAATGAGGATCTCCATTTTTTGTATCGGAGATAATGATTCGTTCTTAACCAAACTTTCAACTCTCATCTTTATCCCGCCCATTCGGTGATTGAATAATGCCTCCAATAATTTTTCTTTTGATCCGAAATAATAGGATATCATAGCAATGTTTACACCACCCTGATCAGCAATATCCCTTACTGTTGTTGCTTCATATCCTTTTTTTGCAAACAGCTGCTCCGCTGTTTCTATTATCTGGATATGTTTATCGTTGTATGCCATAATTATTGGAAAAGCAAAATTAAACAAATGTTTGATTTTATCAAATAATTGTTTAACACTGTAAATAAAAAATTCCCGCCGTGGCGGGAATTAACTATCATGGGAAAAATTTTATGCCAGCGATGCTTCCATCGAAATTGCTGTATTCAATAATTTTGAAACAGGACAATTGGCTTTTGCATTTTCTGCACACTCATCAAACTTTGCTTTATCAATACCCGGCACATTTGCCTTAACTGAAAGGTGTGACTTTGTAATGGCACCATCTGCTAGAGTAATGTCACATTTGGTTTCAATTTCACCGGGTGTAAATCCTGCTTCACCTAATACAAAGCTCAGCTTCATTGTAAAGCAGCCTGCATGTGCTGCAGCAATTAACTCCTCCGGATTGGTACCCGGTCCTTCTTCGAACCTTGACTTATAGGAATACTGCACATGATCAATTACAGTGCTTTGTGTAGTAAGATTGCCTTTACCTTCTTTACCACTTCCCTGCCATATGGCTGTTGCTTGTCTGCTCATAATTTTTATTTTTAAATTTTTGAATTAAAAGCAAATTTAAACCCAAATGTTATTTGAAAAATTATTGATTTAGATCATTGGGGCATTTCAGATGCAGGCACTTTTAATAATCCCTTGGGGTTAGTGATCTTCCATCCGCTAAAATCCTGCGGCGCTTCCAACGCAGTCCCATCAATGATCTTTGTTTTTGTGCGGATGCGAACGGGTTTATCAGTATAAAATTCCCTGCCTATTCGATTTCTGTCCCAATACAATTCGTTGCAATACAGAGTATCGCCATTGCGGTTAAATAAACGCACACTGTCTCTTAAGTAAACTTTGCTTTCAGTTTCCATGTAACGGCCATAACGGGCATCCAGCTTGCTCTCTATCCCCAAAGTATCGTCGAAAAAATCTGCATGAATTGTTTTGGGAAATTCAATATAGGGAACTGTATCCTGGTAGCGCAGCATCAATGGTGCGGTTAGTTTGGCTTTTGTTTTTCCGCCAACGCTATAATTAATAGTTATTTCTTTGCCTTCTTCAACACCAATTCTGCGGGAGGTTAATGCATCTATTTGCTGCTGTGTATTTTCGCATGCTGTAATAAAAAAGCAGCCCGCTAAAAGAACTGCCCCGTGGATGATTTTATATGGATGATGGAACTTCATTTAATTCATCACTGAAATTCTTTTATTGATATTGATACCGCCTGAACCAAATATCACTTAATGAAAATCCAATACTAACGTGTACAATATTTTCGCGAATATTATTGCTACTGTTACCCCTGCTGCCATATTCCAATGCAACATTCATAACAGAATATTGTGTTTCATAAAAAGCTCTTTTTAATTTTAGAGGAAGACCGGCGCCGACAGAAACGCCAAACTGCGGTAGCTTCTTATCAGCCACAATATAATCAGGGCCAAAAAATACACCTGCCCTGTATTTTATAAATTGAGAATACTTTCTTGAATTGATCTGTGCAGGAAGATATTGAAGACCGGCTTTTACTGTCCAGTTATTTTTTACAAGATCATTCTGGCCGAAGAACCTGTAATTATCCCAATTGGTTGTTTCAAAATCAATACCATATAACAAATGCTGTTTTTCAACTGTAAACCCTATACCAAATGTAGAAGGCAATTGAACGTTTCCCTTTTGATCGGTTTTTTGGTACACACTATCAAGATGTGTAGTGGCGCCTGTAGCAGCATCAAATGAAAAAGTTTCCTGCAAAACATCCTGCGAAGCACCATACTTTTTCTGCAAATTTCCATAAGCACCCACCCTCAACGTTCCATTAACTGTGTCTCCCTTTTTAAGTTGAATAGCATACTGCATTCCTGCATTGAAAGACACACCGCCGAAACTTGTTTTGGTACCGGAGTTTGATTTTAAATATTTAACGGAATCGTTTATAAAAATTAACCGGGTATTGTAAGCTTTATTTCCAAAAAGATATCCTGCATTAAAACCTATACTAAAATTTTTTATTCTAACACCTGTACCTACAAAGGCATTGTTTACGCCGCCATTACCTTCATATAATGTTGCCAGACTGTCAATATTAGATATGCGGCTGTTTTTTTCAATTTTATAATTTACTTTACTAACAGGCCTTAAGCTCAGGTTAACTCCCCAGCTTATATTTTTTGCTGCGGCTTTTTTATTTCCATTAAGTAAAGGAAACCCAAGTTGCAGGTAAGAAATAATTGCATTATTGCTTGTGAACTTTCCGGCAGGATTTGTACTTTTTAAAGTTCTGCTATCTACCTGCAATCCGATATCAAAAGTTGTGTAAACAAAATTGCTGTAGCTGGCAGGATTTACATAGTTAATTGCCTGTCCGTTTGCCTGTCCCTTGGAAGTACCTGCAAGTATAGTAGGGCCATCAGCAAATCCCGCAGAAATGCCACCCATTGATCTGTTTATGATATTCCCCTGCGGGATTAAATTGCCAATACCATAGCGGGAGTAAGGAGAATTTTCCTGTGAAAAAGTAATTAGCGGCAGTGCGAAAAGTACTAAAGTAAAAAGGTTACGTATTGGTATCATCATTATATTCACTAATTGCGTATAGCCCCTTGAAGATCAAATCGGGGTCGGCAAATATCTTGCTTTTAAGATGCCGGGCAAAATAAGCCGCATCCCCCCCGGTTAAAAGCACGTTAAAGTTGTTGAACTTTTCAGCATAGCACTCTATGATCCCATCAATCTCCTTTGCCATGCCTAACAATACTCCACTTAAGATATTTGTTTTAGTGTCGTACCCAATTAGAGGAAAATGCCACCCGATAGCAATTGGGTCAGCTTTTATTAAAGGAAGCTTGGCAGTAAATGTATGCAGAGATGTAAAACGCATTTCCATACCCGGAGAAATACTTCCGCCAATAAATTGGTTGTATTTGTTTATTAAATTGTAAGTAATGCATGACCCCATACCAATTACTAGATTATTTTTTTGCGGATGAAAATAAACTGCA
The DNA here is from genome assembly GCA_046594375.1 of Chitinophagaceae bacterium. Taxonomy (GTDB): domain Bacteria; phylum Bacteroidota; class Bacteroidia; order Chitinophagales; family Chitinophagaceae; genus Ginsengibacter. The sequence goes on along the minus strand of JBKJSX010000141.1, from coordinate 5,961 downwards.
GCCGCTGCAAGTGCGAGCCTGTCTGCACCAATTGTTTCGGGCTTGCTAACAGGTGCTGTAAAAGGCAATTTTGTTTGGTGAGAAAGTTTATGAAATCTGGAAGATGCTGAAAGAATTTTTTCGATATTAGGATTATGTTCAATTACTGAAGATAAAATTGTTTTTTTCGGATGATATTTTTTTAAAAGATCAACAAATGTTTCATCCCTATCGTTATCGAGTAAAATAATTTCCCTGATAGCATCATCATCAAATACTGCACACTTTAAACGCGTGTTGCCAAAATCAAAACAAAGTGTAGTTCCTTTTAATCCGATAGCTACCGGATCTCCACCCTTGTTAGAGGCTTCGTCTGGCAATTTTTCTTTCTCGTTTTTATATTTGTCCATTACAGATTTAATCCTTCTAAATTTTTGAAATGCCCGTTAAGTTTTATTTTTTCTTTCAGCGTTTCCATTTCTTCCACCACAGGTAATACTCTTGCAAGATGACGTTTTAAATATTCCTGCCTTTGTAACTCATTCATTAAACTCAATATTTCGTATTCCTCATCTAACGAAAGCCCTGCATGATGCGCTACATCGTAGCTCCACAGCTCGTCTTCAGGCTTCGTAAATTTGTTGATCACTTTTAACAGCGCATGCAACTCATGAATGATCTTTATAACCTTTTGCATAAGCAGCCGGTTGCCATGCTCAACATTCTTTGGATAATTTACAATTGCGCCACTGTATAATTTATCAGGGATATCCTTTATCACTTCAAGTATGCGAAAGATCTTTATGCCTTTTGTTTTAATATCTATCTCGCCGTTATCATATGTTTTACTTACTTCAACAATCTGCATCAGTGTTCCCAGATCATTCATATTATTACCAATAACTGCGGGGATACCAAAAGGTTTTTTTGTTGCAATACATTCTGCTATCAATTGCTTGTATCTTGGTTCAAAAATATGAAGGTTTAGATCTTCTCCCGGATACACAACGATAGACAAGGGAAAGATAGGAATGAAGTTGGTCATACTATCAAAATAAAGAAATTCTTATTAATTAAATATAATTTACAGATAGTTATATTTTTGAAACAAAAAAATGGATAAAATATCCGCGGTAATAATAACACACAATGCTTCTGCTACTATTGGCAAATGTATAGATGCTTTACAAAAGGTAAGTGATGAGATAATTGTTATAGACTCTTTTTCAACCGATGACACTGCGGATATCTGTAAACAAAAAAATATAAAATTCTATCAACAAAGCTGGCTTGGGTTTGGCCCCCAGAAAAATTTTGGAATTAGCAAAACTACCTTCAATTATATTTTATCAATAGATGCTGATGAGATCATCAGTGATGAACTGGCAGCATCCATTAGTGAAGAAAAAAATAAAGGGCTTACAGGTTTGTACTCGCTTTTATTTATCCATCATTATTATTTTGCTTTTGCCAAATATGGCGCTTCAAAACCGGATAAAAAAACGAGGTTGTTTGATAAAAATAATGTCAGGTGGAATGACAGTGAAGTTCACGAAGCACTAATAATTCCTGAAGGTGAAAAAATTAAACAACTTCAGGGATATTTATTTCATTACTCGTATTCATCTATCTCACACCAAATAAATAAAATAAATAATTATACCACACTGGGTGCTCAACAACTTTTTAAAAAAGAAAAAAAACATTTTTTGCTAAAGATGATCTTTAGCCCGCCGGTAAATTTTTTTCTAAATTATTTTATCCGCCTGGGATTTTTAGATGGTGTTCATGGCTTTGTTCTTGCTTCTTTTGCAGCGCATGAAAGTTTTGTAAAATATGCCAAGCTATGGGAGCTGCATGCAAATGAAAAAATAAAAGCTGCTAAGTAACTGTGAAACAATTTTTGCAACAAATACAGGATGGTGATATAAAAGCTTTGGCAAGATGTATTTCTTTAGTAGAAAATGAGGCAGAAGGTTATGAAGAATTTTTGGAGCAACTGCCTGCAAATAACACCACAAAAATTATTGGTATTACAGGCCCTCCGGGTGCAGGCAAAAGTACACTTACTGATGCTTTGATCGGTGAACTGGTTAAAGATGAAAAAAAAATCGGCGTGCTTTGCATAGATCCTTCTTCACCTTTTAATTTTGGATCCCTGCTGGGCGACAGGATAAGGATGAGCGAATGGTACAAGAATCCAAATGTGTTTATCCGCTCACTTGCAACACGTGGATCGCTGGGTGGTTTGCATCCAAAAATAATTGAGATAACCGATGTAATGAAGGCTGCAGGATTTGATTACATAATTATAGAAACAGTTGGTGTAGGGCAAAGCGAGGTTGAAATTGCTGGTCTGGCAGATGTTACAGCAGTTGTGTTGGTACCCGAAGGAGGTGATGTGATACAAACTATGAAAGCAGGCTTGATGGAAATTGCCGACATATTTGTTGTAAATAAAAGTGACAGACCAGATGCAGAAATTTATGTTAACAATCTAAAGATGATGTTAGCGCCCGCTTTTAAAAGCGGCCGTACGATACCGATAGTAAAAACGATTGCTTCAGAAAAAAAAGGAATTGAAGAATTAAAAGAAGAAATAGTAAACTTTAGAGAAAAAGAAAGCGATGAAAAAAAAAATATAATGCTTGCAGAAAAAGCCTGGCACCTCATACAAAATAAACGAATGAAGGAGGTAAGTAAACTACAATTAAAAGAAGAAATAGAACAACAAATCAAGAGTGATCTTCAATTTAATCTTTACCGTTTTATTAAAAACATTTCATAAGTCATGGATCGAAAAGAAAGTGTCCCTCGTGTTAGTGACTGGAACATCAAAAGCAAGCATCCTCATTATATTCATTATTATTTTTTGATCAGGGATATTAAAGAAGCGATACAAAATTACGCAAAGGGTAACTTCCTTGATCTCGGTTGTGGTAATAAACCTTATGAAACTTTATATAATGTTGTTACCACTTCTCAGGTGGGATGCGATATTATTCAAAGTGATAAGAATAGAGTGGATATAATTTGCCCTGTTACAGATTTAGAATTTGTTGACGCCAGCTTCGATTCTGTTTTATGCACACAAGTATTGGAGCATGTTTTTGAACATAATAAAATGATGCAGGAGATTTTCCGTGTGATGAAAAAAGGTGGAAATATTATTCTTACAGTACCCTTTGCATGGGAACTTCATGAAGAACCTTATGATTTTTTTAGATATACAAAGCATGCTTTAAAAAAGTTATTTGAACAGGCCGGATTTGAAATAGATTATATAAAACCGAATGGAGGTAAATGGGCAGCCATCTATCAATTGCGGAATAATATGCTTTATCATTCTTTTACCACACACAAAACGTTCTATAATAAAATAAAAAAAATCATTTTTATGGAATTGAGATTAACGCAATTGAGAAATCATTTTGCTATATGGTTAGACAAAAAATACAAGGATGAGAATTTTACACTGAATTATATTGTGGTCGCACATAAACCTTTATGATCAAAGATGAAATCGATCTTCTTCATTTCTCTTATGAATGGTTCAGCCTGGGGAGGCAGCGAAGAACTTTGGTATCGTACTGCTTTATATTCGGCAGCCAGGGGACATAAAATTGCATGTGCAGTTTATTGTTGGGAAGATAAAAATGAGAAACTTAAAGAACTTGAAGATGCCGGCTGTATAATTTATGAGCTGCCTAATAAGGGCAGAAAAAAAAGAACGCTCTACGATAAGCTTCACTATAAATTGTTTACTCCTGTTCAACTAAAACGGTTCATTCTTAGTTTGCCAATAAACGATTATGACTTGACGCTGATAAACCAGGGCGGGTATGAAATACTTTCTAATCCGTGGAAAAAGTTTTACAAAAAGCTTAAATGCTATGCATTGTTATTCCATAACTACAGAAAAAAAGATACGTTTAAAACTAAACAAAGGACAATATTAAAAGCCTGGATAACTAACGCTTCTTACAATCTTTTTGCTTCTGATGGAATTCGAAAGCTTATGGAAGGTCAGCTACAGATCACGATTGCAAATGCAGGCACATTAATTAATCCCATCACTTTTGATTCGCCTTTACATGCAATTCCCTATCCTTTACTTGTAAACAATAATTATGTATTAGTAATGCTTGCAGCTTTGGATGTAAAAAGAAAAGCGCAGGATAAACTCATTCAAACTTTATCATCAGCCAAATGGAAAAACAGAAACTGGTTATTGTATTTATATGGCGAAGGAAAAGATAGATATCTTTTAAAACAATTAATAGTAAAGAATGAGATGCAGGAAAAAATATTTTTAAAAGGTTTTAATACTGTTGTAAAAAAAGTTTTACAAGATGCTCATCTTCTGCTGCAATTAACGGAAATGGATGCAATGCCTTTATCTGTAGTTGAGGCCATGGCAGTGGGGCGGCCAGTGATTGCTACTAACCTGGGAGATATACCTGCCTGGATACATAACGGCAAAAACGGCTGGATCAGTCCCGACACTTCAATTGAGAATATGGATATGACAATTGAAGAAGCCTGGCAAAAACGGGAATACTGGGAAGAAATGGGAAAAGCTTCTTTTGAAATTTTCACTAAAAAATATCCTCTTTCACCTGAAGAATATTTTTTTAATCAACTGGATATTACAGATTAAGCCTGGTTATTTTTCCACCACCGGTAACCCACAAATCCTACAATAGCAAAAGGTGTAAGCATTAAATAAATAATGCCGGTGTTAAAACCCTTCGCAGGCTTCTCTCCCATTTGCTGGGTTGTTTTCGCACAAATAGAACATTGTGCATTTGCGCTATTAACAGTGAGGAGTGAAAAGTGAAAAGTGAAAACCAGTATAAGAAATAATTTTTTCATTACACCGCAAAGGTAAAACCATTATCTATTAAAATGGCTAACTTTCTGTATAAAAAAATTACAATGAGCAACAGCCGTAGAAATTTTTTACAAAAATCAGGTATGCTTGCCGGCGCCTTTTCACTTAACAGTTTATACAATCAACTGTATGCTGATGATATTAATGCGGCAAATAAAAAAATTAGTTCACTAACCGCTGAGGAAGCAGCTACCGACGAAGATTATTGGGCTGTAATTCAACAGGCATATACAGTAAACCCGGGCATCATTAATTTAAATAACGGCGGCGTAAGCCCTTCCCCAAAAGTTGTACAGGATGCATTAGAAAGATATAACAGGTTATCGAATGAAGGTCCATCCTATTTTATGTGGCGCATTTTAGACCAGGGACGTGAGCCATTGCGTGAAAAACTTGCTGATCTTGCAGGCTGCGATCCCAATGAAGTTGCGATTAACCGTAATGCCACCGAGGCTTTGAACACAGTAATTTTTGGATTGAATTTAAAAGCCGGTGATGAAGTGATAGGCACCAAGCAGGATTATCCGAACATGATAAATGCATGGAAGCAAAGAGCATCACGGGAAGGGATTGTTTATACACAGATCAGTTTTGATTTTCCTATTGAAGATGATGAACAAATTGTGCGGACTTATGAAAAAGCTATTGCGCCTAAAACAAAATTACTGCACATAACGCACATGGTTAACTGGAGCGGACAATTAATGCCGGTTAAAAAAATTGCAATGATGGCGCATGCAAAAGGGATTGAGGTTTTGGTTGATGGCGCTCATTCCTTCGGGTTAATTGATTTTAAGATCCCTGATCTGGATGCCGATTATTTTGGCACGAGCCTGCATAAATTTTTGAGTGCGCCGGTAGGCAGCGGTATGCTATGGATAAAAAAAGATAAAATAAAAAACATCTGGCCCCTTGTGTGTAATGATAATCCTCACAGCGATGATATAAGAAAGTTTGAAACTATTGGCACACGCAGTTTTCCTATTGAACAGGCAATTGGCGAAGCAATTAATTTTCATAATGCAATAGGTTCCAAAAGAAAACAGGAAAGAATTCATTATTTAAAAAATTACTGGGCATCCGCTGTA
>JBKJSX010000263.1:0-6790 GCA_046594375.1 Chitinophagaceae bacterium | reverse complement strand
AGAGAAAATCAATATCGCTTTTTCCATTTGCCCTTCCGGTTGCTGCACTTCCAAATAAGTAAGCTTTTACTGCCCCAATGTTTTATAAAAAGCGATTTTATTTCCGGTAAGTTCTGTTCCACAATTCTTTCCATATCAAATTTATTTTTACTTCGAAATCTTGTTATCAGAACATCAATACCAATTTACAACATAAATAAACACTATCAACTCTCCGCTCTCATCTCCTCCGCCCATTTATCTCTTTCATCAGGGCTTAATTTCCAGGGAGCAAAATTATTTTCAATATTGCTGAACATGCCGTTCCATTCTGCAGGGGCATTGCTTTCTTCCATAACAAGTGATCGGCGCAGTTCTAAAATAATATCAAGTGGGCTTATACTTACCGGGCATTCTTCAACACAGGCATTGCAGGTAGTGCAGGCACGTAGTTCTTCGGTGGTAATATAATCGTGCAGAAGCGTTTTATTATCGGCAGTAAAAGTTTTGTTTGCATTAATATTCTTTCCCACTTCTTCCATGCGGTCACGTGTGTCCATCATTATTTTGCGTGGGTTTAAAAGCTTACCCGTTTTATTTGCAGGGCATGCTGCAGTGCATCTTCCGCATTCTGTGCAACTGTAGGCATCCAATAAATTTTTCCAGCTAAGATCAAAAATATCTTTGGCGCCAAACTTTGGCGTTGCTTCCGAAGCCTCTGTGGGAGCCAGTTCCGGTTTGAACATATAACTTACTTCATTCTGCACATTCTGCATGTTCTCCATCTTGCCTTTCGGTTCCAGCCGTCCGTAGTATGCATTGGGGAATGCCAGCAAAATATGCAGGTGTTTGCTATAAGGAAGATAATTTAAGAAAGCAAAGATGCCGGCTATGTGCAACCACCAACATGTCCTTTCGATACCTATTAATGTTGACGAAGAAAGATGTTGTAATGAAGGAGCGAAGAACCCAGACAACAAAAAATTTCCATGATCAGCATAATGCGGATTGGCCTGCAGTTGCAAAGCCCTGTCAGCAGAATTCCATGTAAGGAATAATGTCATCAAGATTATTTCAGTGATAAGAATATAGTTTGCATCACTGCGGGGCCAGCCATCGAGGTCATGCTTCATAAATCGATTAAGCTTCAAAATATTTCTTCTTACCAAAAATGCAATACACACTATAAGTACCCCGATCGCTAAAATTTCGAAGAAGTCGATGATGAAAGCGTATAGTCCCCCTAACGTTCCGGCAAACATCCTGTGAGTTCCGAAGATACCGTCCAATGCGATTTCCAGTACTTCAATATTGATGATGATAAATCCTGCATAAATTATAAAATGCATAAACGCCACGAGAGGATAGCGAAACATTTTCTTTTGCCCCAAGGCAAGAAATAAAAGATTTTTCCATCTCTCCGCGGGGCGATCACTCAGATCTTCGTTAACACCGAGCAAAATGTTTCTGCGTATCTCTTTTGTTTTTTTGGCAAACAGCCAAATAGAAACAACTACGAGAAGGATGAAAAGTATTTGCTGAAGAATTTGCATTCACGAATATAAAGACGAAAGCCCATCCCTACCAAACTTCATTAAAATTTAATCACTCTACTAAAACCCTTCGCGAAGGGAAGGGTGGGAGATACATTCAAATGTAAATGAGCAAACAAAAATTAAATGAAACTTCAATCTAAGTTTCCCCCTGGGAATACAGGGTTTATGAATGCTGGTGCCTTGTGGTTTTATCTTCTTCGTCAGGTATTTTAAAAGACAAAGGGCCATTACCCACGATCAAAAAATAAATAAGTAAAAGCAAAATGATTATAGAAAGGAATAATTCTGAGTAAGGCCTCAGCATATCATGGTTGCCGGTTACAAAAAATATTGCACCCAGCAATACAGGAATTTGTATAAGGCATGCAATACGTGTAAATAAACCCAGCACTAATAATATGCCGCCGATCACGTGGGCAAATGCAGCATACTGTGCGGCCATTAAAAAAGTAAAAGAACTGAATTGTGCATGGCTGGCCATTGTCTTGGTGAAGTCACTCATGTTCATATAAACTTCTATTCCTTTGTAAAAAAGAAACAAACCCAGGGCGATGCGAATAATATCGAGCCATTTAGGATGATGCCTGTCACCCCAAAGTTCAATGCGGTGTAGGAAGTTCATGTTATGTAGTTTTAGTTTTTTAGAAAGAGCTGTTACAAATCTACTTATTAAATATAAGAAGAGATAGTGATAAATATTTAAAAGTGTATCCAATGCCCTCTAATATTTCCGTTGGAAAACTCAAGGCTTGGGGCGGGGAATTTAAATGCGCTTAAAACGGTAAACAAAAACCGTAATGCTTTTTTGTTGGTTTTTATTTTAGTAAGATCAATATCAGGAGATAGAAACCATTGCCTGTAGCGCTTTATATCGCTTCTGTCAAAAATTATATTTTCATTTTTATCTCTTGCAATATTGCTTCTTGCGCCAAACAATCCTTCAGCGCCATAGCCCAGGGCAATAGCAAACCATTTCGGTACCGGAGCTTTAAGAAAAAAAGATTTTATATCAATGCTGATCCAATCAGTAATGGCATTGTAATCTTTTATAAACCGTTCAGATTCTGATTTACCAAAAATGGTATTGGCACGTGCATTAAGATCCGGCTGTCCGTAATCTTTTTTATGAAAAGAAAATTTTATTTTAATTCGCTGATCATCCCAGGCAAGTTCCTGTGCTGTAAAAAGCGATGAACCCAAAACGTTTGAAATAAAATCTGTCCAGCTCCAGCCATACTCTGCTGAAAATCCGTCTAAGGTTTCAATGATAGTTTCATAAGCAACGCCACTTAATCCACTTATCCAGATTCTTTTTTTTCTTTCAATACCGGTTTGCCGCCAAAGCTCGTTACTGGAGCGGCTTTCAATATAGGCTCCATAAAAGTGCCCGGCTTTATCCACCTGAAGCCATTCTCCATTATCATTAAAAAAATGAAAATTACTTCTTGGATATTTCGAATACCATACAGAATTCAGTCCGATTAAAATTCCTGCATAACCGGTAATATTTGCTGCCGTCATTAACTTGACCTTTTTTTTATTAAATGGATATATTTTATAACCGGCATTGGCTAGCTGTAAAAAATGGGAAGTATCAATTTTTAATAAAAGGGTATCCTGTGTAAAACCTGCAGTAGACATAAATAGGCAGAAGCAAACGATACCAATCCGCAAAGGGTAATTCATCATATAAAAATACGGCAGTAAATGGTTTTAGGTTTTAAATAATCAAAATTCAATAACTTCCACTCCTCAAAAATAAATAAACATGGACAGCAAAACACAGAATAGAATTGATGCATGGCTTTCATCTGATTATGATGAAGCAACAAGGGCTGAAATAAAAAAACTGCAAAGGGAAAACCCTGCAGATCTTGAAGATGCTTTTTATAAAGAACTGGAATTTGGAACCGGTGGTCTCCGTGGTATCATGGGTGTTGGTACAAACCGTATGAACAAATATACTGTGGGTATGGCTACACAGGGATATGCCAATTATTTAAAGCAATCTTTTAAAGAAGTAAAGGTTGCCATTGCACACGACAGCAGGAATAACAGCCGTGCGTTTGCAGAAATAGTTGCTAATATTTTTGCAGCCAATGATGTAAAAGTGTATTTATTTGAATCGCTGCGACCTACGCCAGAACTCAGTTTTGCCATCCGCTACTTTGGCTGCCAGGGCGGTGTTGTATGCACAGCTTCACACAATCCCAAAGAATACAATGGTTACAAAGCCTATTGGGATGATGGCGCACAGTTGGTTCCTCCACACGATGCAAACGTAATTATCGAAGTGGAAAAAATAAAAAGCCTTGATGATGTAAAGTGGAAAGGCAAAGAAGAGAATATCACCATCATTGGTAAAGAGATAGATGAAAAATATATTGAGATGGTGAAAAGCTTAAGTGTGTATCCGGATGTATGCGTTGCTCAACATGATCTTAAAATTGTTTACACGCCGATACATGGCACCGGGATAATGGTTGTGCCGCAGGTTTTGCAGCGGTACGGTTTCGATAATGTACACATTGTTGAAGAGCAGGCAACACCCGATGGAAATTTCCCGACAGTAAATTATCCCAATCCTGAAGAAAGAGAAACCATGAGCATTGGTTTGCAAAAAGCAAAAGAACTTGATGCGGATATTTTATTAGGGACAGATCCTGATGGCGACCGTGTTGGCATTGGTGTTAAGAATCATAAGAACGAATGGGTTTTAATGAATGGTAACCAAACCGCTTTGCTTGCATTTAATTATATGATCGAGGCAAGAAAAACCAAAGGCATGGCTAAGCCAAATGATATGGTTGTAAAAACAATTGTTACCACCGACATGATTGATAAGATCGCTAAAGAAAATAATATTGCCTGTTATAATGTGCTTACCGGTTTTAAATGGATAGCAGAATTAATTAAAGAAAAAGAGGGCAAGGAAAATTATGTTATCGGTGGTGAAGAAAGTTTTGGTTTGATGATAGGAGACAAGATAAGAGATAAAGATGCAGTGAGTGCAGTGGCAATTATTTGCGAGATGACGGCGTATGAAAAAAATCAGGGAAGAAAACTTTTTGATAAGCTTATCGACCTATATGTGCAATATGGTTTGTATAAAGAAGACCTGATCTCCATAACTAAAAAAGGAATGAACGGCGCAAAGGAAATTGCCGATATGATGCAGGCTTACAGGGATAATCCGCCAAATAAAATAAACGGTTCCGATGTTGTTCAATTGCTTGATTACCAAAGCCAGGTAAATACTAACTTACAAAGCGGTGAAAGTAAAAAAATTGAACTTCCAAAGAGCAATGTGTTACAATTTATTTTAGCCGATGGCACAAAAATATCTGCAAGGCCAAGCGGAACTGAACCTAAAATAAAATTTTATTTCAGCGTAAATACAAAGCTGGATAATGTTGCAGATTATGATGCAAAAGAAAAAGAACTCGAGGATAAAATCGCTGCAATAATTGAGGATATGAAATTGAAAGGATAAAAATTAATTCAAACTAAAACTAAAATAAAAAACTGTTTATGAAAACACTTATACTATTGCTATGTTGTGTTATTACACTTAACTCTTTTGCGCAAAAGTCAAAAAATCAAATACGCGATAAACGTTTTGACGGGTTAGATACTGCTTTTGAACGTGTACTAAAAAACTGGCATGCCGCTGGATTTGCTGTAGCAGTTGTTGAAAAAAATAAAGTGGTTTATGAAAAAGGTTTTGGCTATCGCGATGTTGAAAAAAAATTGTCCGTAACACCCAATACATTATTTGCTATCGGATCATGTACAAAAGCATTTACTGCATCGCTTATTGGGTTATTGGAAAAAGATGGCAAAGTTGACATTGATAAACCTGTTAACTTGTACATGCCCGGATTAAAATTCTTTAACGATCCAATGAACAATACCATCACCCTGCGTGATATGATGAGCCACAGAACAGGATTACCGCGGCACGATTATTCATGGTATTTATTTTCATCATCTTCCCGTGACAGTATTTTGCAACGCATACAATACCAGGAGCCCACAGCGCCGGTAAGAGACAAATGGCAATACAACAATTTTATGTTTGCTGCACAAGGTGCAATTGTTGAAAAGCTTACAAATAAAAGCTGGGAAGAAAATGTGCGGCAAAGTTTTTTTATACCCCTCGGCATGGTTAATTCAAACTTTACAATAAAAGACTGGAAAGCTTATGGAGAATCATCATTAGGCTATGGTGTAAAAAAAGATAGTATTATTAAAAAGCTTGATTATTATAACATTGCTGCAATGAGCCCAGCGGGTGCAATCAACAGTAGCGTTCACGAAATGGCAAACTGGGTTATTACATGGATCAATGGCGGCAAATACAATGGCAAAGAAATTATTCCTTCCAAACATTTTACAGAGGCAATTAGTCCACAGGCAATTATAGCCCCGGGCTTACCAACGAAAGAAAAACCTGATGTATTTTTCTCAACCTATGGCTTTGGCTGGTTTTTAGCTTCTTACAAAGGCCATTATCGCGTTGAGCATGGCGGCAACATAGATGGTTTTTCTGCAAGTACATGTTTTTTTCCTACAGATAGTATTGGCATTATTGTTCTGTCAAATCAAAATAGTTCAACTGTTCCGGGCATTGTAAGAAATTTAATTGCGGACAGGATGCTTGGCATTAAATATTTTGACTGGAACAATGATGTAAAAAAATCTGCAGATAAAGCCAAGTCCACACAAGATGAAGCAAAAAAATCAGCCACATCAAATAGAAAATTAAATACCACACCAACTCATCCGTTAAAAGATTATGAGGGAGTTTACAATAATCCAGGCTATGGAAATTTTGAAGTTTATCTTAATAAAGATTCATTGTTTGCAAAAGGCGGCGATAATGTATTATGGCTGCGACATTATCATTATGATGTGTTTGATATTTTTGGGAAGGATGCTAAAGAAGGAATTGATACTGCTGATGCAGGCCCTGTGAAAATTCAGTTTCAAATGAATGCCTCCGGTGATATTGAAACTCTGACAGTTCCTTTTGAGGCAGGGTTAAAACCAATAGTTTTTACCAAACAATTAAAAGCAAAAGATATAAAAAAAGAAGACCTGCAAAAATACACAGGTGAGTATGAATTGAGTGGAGCTACAGTGAAAGTATATATTAAAAATGATAAAACATTATATGCGTTGGTGCCGGGCCAGCCTGAGTATGAGCTTGTTCCGATTGATAAAGATAAGTTTGGTTTAAAAGTGATATCCGG
>JBKJSX010000159.1:0-7196 GCA_046594375.1 Chitinophagaceae bacterium | reverse complement strand
GTTGGCTAGAGCGCTTGCATGGCATGCAAGAGGTCGTCGGTTCGACCCCGATACTCTCCACAAAACATATCCTGCTTCGGCTGGATTTTTTGTTATGATGTGTCGTGGGTTTTTTTCAGCTAATTCTTTTGTCTTTTCTCTTTATTATTTTTTTGCGTTTCCTTATCAACTTTTATTTCATTTTTTTTTGGTTGATCTTTATTGCTTTCACTGGGATGATTATTAGCAGTTCCAAATACACTATTGCTATTTGCATGAATTCTTGCATTTGAATTAGCATTTGCTGTTGCTTTTAAAATGCCATTAACTACTTGTGTTTGTTTTACAATATTTTTTGGTGGTTGCGCTAATAGTTTTGCACACGATAAAAGTGTTATACAAACAGTTAACAATCTATATATAGGTTTCATTAAACAATATTTTAGGGCAATAATGTATAAGTACATCTATAAAAATGCATAAACCATGCCTTTAATGTAAATAACTATAGAAAAATTTGGTGAGACTAAAAAAATTAGTATTTTTGCACTAAGCAAATTAGTTAAACATGGCCATTGCCGGACAAAATCTAAAATACCTACGTAAACTCAGAGGCTGGACACAAGATGAGTTTGCAAATAAGTTAGGCATCAAACGTTCACTCCTTGGAGCGTATGAAGAAGAAAGAGCCGAACCTCGCCTTGAGGTGCTGGAGATTATTAGTGATACGTTTAAAGTATCGCTCGATGAATTGCTCCGAAAGGATATGAGTATTACGCAGGGAAATTATCTGGCTAAAAGACGTCAGTTAAAAATGATGAGTGCTGACAGAAACATTATTCATTTTGTTCCTGTAAAAGCTGCAGCCGGTTATCTTGCGGGTTATGCTGATAGTGAATTTATTGATGAGCTAAATACTTTTACCCTGCCTATGTTATCAGGTGGTAATTATCGAGCCTTTGAAATAATCGGTGATAGTATGATGCCCACTCCTTCCGGAAGTATTATTGTTGCCGAAAAAGTAGAAAGTCTTGATGATGCCAAAAATAATCTTGCTTACATAGTTGTAAGTAAAAGTGAAGGCATTGTATATAAGAGGGTAGTTAAAAGTAACCGGGCTAAAAATAAAGTAACATTGGTAAGTGATAACCCTGTGTACCAGCCATACCAGGTAAATTCACATGATATACTTGAGATGTGGCAGGCACAGGCAATTATAAATAAAGTTACACAACAGCAAAGGTGGGATGTAAATGCATTGGCAAATCTTGTTAATAACTTGCAGGACCAGGTGAGCAGTATGGCTAAAAAAATGAATTAGGTTTGTAAATCATCATAAAGATTTTGCTTCATTCTTACAATTAGAATGCGGCCGTACAGATACATCGATTAACAATTAAAAAAACACAGTTATGATCAAGTTACAAATTGTAGGCAACCTGGGAGGAGATTGCATTCAAAAAGAAGTGAACGGTAAAACAGTAATTAACTTTAATGTGGCACACACTGAAAAATTTAAAGATGCCCAGGGTACTTTAAAAGAAAGGACTACATGGGTTAATTGTGCTTATTGGACAGACAGAACCGCAGTTGCACAATATTTAAAAAAAGGCAAACAGATTTATGCAGAAGGTTCGCCGGAAGCTGATGGATATTTGAATAAAGAAAATCAGCCGGCTGCTACCTTAAGGATGAGAGTGCAAAATTTACAATTATTGGGTGGAGGAGATGGAACTCCGCAGGCTAATGGAAACAGCCAGGCGATGGTTACATCAAATTACTCAGGAAGTAATTCATCAGCCAATACTTCAACACGTATGAGTGAAGTTTCTGAACCTGCTGATGATCTTCCATTTTAAATTCTAATTTTTTTCATTTGTTTATAAGGCGATAACATTTGTTATCGCCTTATTATTTTGTAGAAATTTGCAAAGTATGTTAGAGCAAAAGCAATTCAATATGGTAAACTTCCATCGTGGCACGAAGGCGCAGGAAGTGATTCAGATATTTTTATTGAGAAGATAAAAGCAGAGTAGTTAAAAATATTTTTTCTCCAATATAAAAGAGGTTGACATTTTTAATGTCAACCTCTTTTATTAAAAATTATAAGTAATTAATCAATTGCGTCAGTTCTGCCAATCTTTCTTCCAAACACGCCTAAATGTATTACGGCAAAAGCAAGGGCAATATAAAGAAGGGTTCTGTCAGTATCGAAACCTACATCATATTGATGTAAAAAACCGGCTATGATTAATAAGCCACAAAGTCCTAAGCCGGTATACCGTGCCAGCCTCATTCCTTTTCTATTGCTTGTGCCATTACCTAAATGACTGTGTTTTGCTCCATATACAAGATAGATATCCATACCTATCAACATCCACACAAGTAAACGTATCCATGTATCCATCGGTAAGAATACCATCATAAACAGGCATACAAAAATCCCGAGTATAGGCACTAATGGAACCAAAGGAGTTTTAAAAGCCCTTGGCAATTCAGGCATTTTTTTACGCATTACCCATACGCCTATGCATACTAATATAAATGCCAATAAGGTTCCTATGCTTGTCATTTCACCAACAACCCTTGCCGGCACAAATGCTGCAAACAAACTTACAAACAGCATAAATAATAAATTACTTTTTGCAGGCGTTTGCGTTTTTGGATTTACTGCAGAGAATATTCTTGGTATCAAACCATCTTTACTCATACTGAAAAATACACGGCTTTGCCCCATCAGCATTACAAGAATAACTGAAGCATAACCTCCAAGTATCGCAACAATAATTGCACGGTTTAACCATGGATAGTCAGGATGTATAATGCCTGCTGCATCAGTAGTTCCCATGTGATCGATAGCAACTGCTACGGGAGCAATCCCGTCTTTACCTGCGAAAGTGCTGTAGCTGGTAACTCCGGTCATTACATGCGCAAAAAGAATATATAGTATGGTACAAATTGCGAGCGAACCTAAAATACCCCAGGGCATATCACGTTTAGGATTTTTTGCTTCCTGTGCTGCGGTGCTCACTGCGTCAAAACCAATGTAGGCAAAGAAAACAATTGCGGCTGCCCTGATGATCCCGCTAAATCCAAAGCTTCCGAAATTACCTGAATTATCAGGAATGTAAGGATGGTAATTTTCATTGTTAATATATTTCCATCCCAACACAATGAATACAAGTACTACGATTATTTTTAATCCAACAATAATAGAATTTACAAAGGCACTTTCCCTGGTTCCTTTCATCAATAACAAACTCATCAAAACAATAATTAAAACGGCAGGTAAATTAATTATGCCTCCATCCCATGGGCCTACGGTTAAACTTGTGGGAAGATGAATATCAAAGCCTTCAAGAAATTTTACCAGGTAACGGCTCCAGCTAATGCCTACTGTTGCTGCACCTACGGCATATTCTAAAACAAGATCCCAGCCAATTATCCATGCAATAAATTCTCCCATCGTTGCATAAGAATATGTATAAGCACTACCTGCAACCGGTATCATAGAAGCAAATTCAGCATAGCATAAGCCCGCAAAAAGGCAACCGAATGCAGCAACAACAAATGAGATAGTAATTGCAGGTCCGGCATGGTTTGCAGCGGCCATACCTGTAATGGAAAATAATCCTGCGCCAATGATAGCGCCAATCCCTAATGCGATTAATCCCCCTGCGCCCAATGTTCTTTTTAAAGTATGCGAACCCGATTCCTGTGCCTCATTCATTAAAGCTTCCATTGGTTTTCTTACAAATAAACTCATATTGATTTTTTCGTTGAAGGTGAAGAATAACAGGATGGAAAAATAAGCAAATAAATCTTAAAACATATAACAGCTTTTTTATTTTATATACTACCCCCTGTTAACTCATTTTAAATATTATATTGCGAAACTAATTATTACTGATGAAGGCGAAATCTGCTAACAGAAACAGGCTTACTATATTTATTCTTATTGCAATGGCAGCAGGTGTTTTGCTTGGATACATTGTTCATAGAAATGCTGCTCCTGAGTTTATTGCAAAATTTTCTATCAATATAAAATTATTAACTACCATTTTTTTACGGCTGGTGCAAATGATAATTGCACCATTGGTTTTCTCAACGTTAGTAGTAGGTATCGCAAAACTTGGTGATCTAAAAACGGTTGGCCGTATTGGCGGCAAAGCTTTGCTTTGGTTTGTTACTGCATCATTGGTTAGCCTGTTGATAGGAATGGTGTTAGTAAATTTCTTTCATCCGGGTACAGCAATTGATTTGAGTAATGCTGACACTGCAGGAGCAAAAGACCTGATCGGTAAGACACAGGAATTTTCTTTACAAAAATTTGTTGAACATGTGTTTCCTAAAAGTGTGTTTGATGCAATGGCTAATAATGAAATATTGCAGCTGGTAATATTCAGTATATTTTTTGGTGTTGCTGCAACAGCAATTGGTGATTATGCAAAGCCTGTTATAAAAGCGCTGGAAGGTGTATCGCATATTATTTTAAAAATGGTAGGCTATGTTATGAACTTTGCACCGCTTGGTGTGTTTGGCGCAATTGCTGCCGTTATAGCAACAAAAGGTTTGGAGGTATTTAATTTCTACGGGCAGTACCTTCTTTTTTTTATCATCGGTATTTTTACTTTGTGGTCAATATTGTTGTTGGTCGGATTTTTAATTTTAAAAAACCGGGTGCCGGCATTGCTGAAAAGAATTGCACAGCCTTTGTTAATTGCATTTAGTACAACCAGCAGTGAAGCAGTGTTTCCTAAATTAACTGAAGAGCTCGAACGCTTTGGCTGCAAGGATAAAATTGTTGCATTTACTTTACCATTGGGTTATAGTTTCAATCTTGACGGCAGTATGATGTACATGACATTTGCCAGCCTTGCTATTGCACAGGCTTATGGAATTCATCTTGACATGGGAACACAGCTTACTATGTTATTGGTGCTGATGCTTACCAGTAAAGGCATTGCGGGAGTACCAAGAGCTTCTCTTGTTGTGGTTACAGCCACCTGTAGTATGTTTAATATTCCACCGGAAGGCATTGCATTAATACTACCGATCGATCATTTTTGTGATATGTTTCGTACAGCTACCAACGTTTTAGGTAATGCCCTGGCAACTGCTGCCGTAAGCAAGTGGGAAGGGGAACTTGCTGAATAATAAAAATAATATACATGGAATTACTACACATATTTGGATTAGATATAAAAGAAATTTTAAATCCACAATTTTATATTCAGCATGGGGGGCTATGGATGATCCTCTTTATAGTATTTGCAGAAACCGGATTGTTCGCAGGATTTTTTTTGCCGGGTGATGCATTACTGTTTGTTACAGGCATATACAGTTCTGATATTGTAAAGGCTGCATTATTTAATACCAACAGCCAATGGGCTGATCTTGGGATTTTATGGGTACTGATAACCGCTGCGGGTGTTATCGGTAATTATATTGGATATTGGTTTGGGAAAAAAAGTGGACCATTCTTATATCATCGGAAGGATACATTTTTTTTCAAAAAGAAATATTTGCAGCAGGCTCACGACTTCTATGAAAAAAATGGAGGAAGTGCAATAATTATTGCAAGGTTTGTTCCTTTCGTAAGAACATTTGCACCTATTGTTGCAGGCATTGTTGAAATGGATAAAAAGAAATTTGCTTTTTATAATATTGTGGGCTGTATAGCTTGGGTGGGCAGCATGCTTGTAGGAGGACATTTTTTACAAACACTTATTTTAAAAGAATTTGGGTTCGATCTTAAAGAACATCTTGAAGTAATTGTAATCGGCATTGTATTGATAACAACATTGCCCGTAATCTGGAAAATATTTTTAAGTAAAACTAAAACCAAACGTATTCCTCCAAAAGTGGATTAATATTTATGACTAATAAACAACTTGGCGTTTTTTCATTGCCTGTAATTGTTGCTGCTTTAGGATATTTTGTAGATATCTACGACCTGTTATTATTTACAATTGTAAAAAAGCCAAGCATGCTTGCTGTAGGAGCAACGGATGCAACAATGCTTGCTGACAGTACAAAGGTTATAAACTGGCAAATGGTAGGTTTGCTTTTGGGAGGAATTATCTGGGGAGTATTGGGCGATAAAAAAGGAAGATTATCCGTTTTGTTTGGCTCTATTATTTTATATTCTGTCGCAAACTTTGTCACAGGATTTATTCAAACTGTTGATCAGTATGCAATCTGCCGTTTTGTTGCAGGCTTAGGCCTGGCGGGAGAATTAGGAGCAGGCATAACTTTAGTTAGCGAGATGCTGCCTAAAGAAAAAAGGGGACTTGGAACTTCAATGGTTGCAGCAATAGGTTTAAGCGGCGCAGTGATCGCTTACTTTACTTACCAAATCACTACCGACTGGAGACTCTGTTATAAGATCGGCGGTTGTCTTGGAATTTTATTATTATTTCTTCGTATCAGTGTTGTGGAATCAGGGATGTTTAAAATGATAAAAGAAAAAAATATTTCACGGGGAAATTTTTTCATGTTCTTTACGAATGCGCAGCGATTTAAAAAATATTTGTTGGCAATACTAATTGGTTTACCAACATGGTATGTCATCGGCATTCTTGTAAATCAAAGTGACCGCTTTGCCAAAGCAATGTTTGGCAGCACCACATTAGATTCGGGACGTTCCATCATGTTCGCCTACGTGGGCATATCAATCGGGGATATTGCAATTGGGCTGGTAAGTCAATATTTCAAAAGCAGGAAAAAAGCGCTGCTTATATTTTACATCATTTGTATTATTTGTTTATTCATTTTCTTTAGCAGCATAAATAATTCTGATGCATCAATGTATTTTATATGCGCTGCACTTGGTTTCAGCACAGGATTTTGGGCAATATTTATAACTATGGGTGCTGAACAGTTCGGAACAAATTTAAGGGCAACTGCCGCCACTACGATACCCAATATGGTTAGGGGTGCATTGCCGCTGATCAATTTATTGTTCCTCGATTTTTTTCAGAAGAGCCAACATTGGACAATAATAAAGAGTGGCATAGTAACAGGTACCATTGTAATGTTCATTACATTAATTGCATATTATTATACAAAAGAAACTTTTCATAAGGATCTAAATTATCTTGAAGAGGAAACCCCTCTGACTCTCCCATAAAACACTTTTGAAATCTGTAGTATGGCGAATTTATTTCCGATAACTGAAGATCAAAATCCTTTCGCCATAGACGGAGAGGATTCAG
>JBKJSX010000266.1:0-7776 GCA_046594375.1 Chitinophagaceae bacterium | reverse complement strand
GCCTTTGGATCATTGCCTTGTTTGCCATCACCAAACATATCTACCGCCATAGCAATGTATCCCAACTCTGCAAGTTGCTTTGCCCTTCCCCTGGAGTAATCGTTCAATCCCCACCATTCATGCACAACAAGAACTCCGGGACGTTTATCCTTATTATTTGATTCATAACTAATGTAACCCTTGTAAGTTTTGCCATCTAAGGTGTATGAAACCGAATCTTCTTTAATGGCAACCGTTGTTGCAGAAGAATCCATTGTGGAAGTTGTTTGGCTGCTGCTTTGATCATTACATGAAAGGGCTGCTGCTGAGCCGGCAATTATGCTCATAATTATAAATTTAAATTTCATCGTGTAAGATTTTTAAAGAAACAAAAGTACAGGAAAAACAATTTTGACAACTTTACATTAATGAGTAACTTCTTACCCAAGCGTTTAAGGATTTTGAGCATCAATTGAAAAAGAGCGCCTTTTAGTGGATAACTGCAATGATTTATATTTGTTTGGACAAAATTACGCTTGATTGTCCAGGCATTAAGGGTTGAACAGGTATAAAAGTTAAATATCCTCCCTCCTAAAAACATTGGCCTTAATTTTGAGTTAATTAGTCGCTTTGCATTATCTTTACCCATAATTAAAGAGATAATAAAGAATAAGTTTTTTACAGCCTTTACAGGCATAAATTTAAAAACAATACTAAATGAGAACAGGTAGACCAAGAGAAAGAGCTATAACATTAATGGATGGCTTTTATATTGAGATTAGCAACAAAGGCGAAAGTAAAGGTTTAAAAATTAGAAGTGAGAGTAGAGCCGCAATGGAGCTTTCCGCAAAACAATACTCCAAATATAAGGACGTAACTATCCTTGGCGAATACAAAGGTGGTGTGGCAATTTCTGCAAAGGAAAAAGTAGCATAATCATTTACAGTTTAATTTTATTGGTCAAACATTCGCGTCGAGGATGGTTGATATCTTCTATTGCCCATCGGTTTGGTTTGGAAGTTTCTTTCTAATATTCCTGTCTGCATTGCATTTCATGTTTTTCTTTCTTCAAAAACTACAGAGTATAAACCATCCCGAAGGTAGAAGCGATTGGTATGGCATTTTCTTCTATTAAAAACTTAACCGCTATGCCATTATCCAACGAAAAGATATAATACAATACTCAAAGGGACTGGGCATAAAACATTCTGTTCACAACATTCGCCACCCACATCATTGATTTGCGTAAACTATTAATTAAGCTGCATTCACGGGCAGCTTTTAAATTCACACAACTCCTTATCCAAACTATTGAGGTATTTTTACGACGATTTATAACCTCATGTTCGAAGTACTTTTTGAAAATATTTCTAAAAAAATTTCCTTAACTAAGGAGGAAGAGGAAATATTAAAAACCTTTTTCATCCCAAAAAAACTCCGCAAAAAACAATACTTGCTGCAGGAAGGAGATGTTGCAAAATATGGAGCCTTTGTTGAAAAAGGAATGCTGCGTTCTTATACAATTAATAAAAAAGGAATAGAGCATATTGTACAGTTTGCTTTTGAAGGATGGTGGATAGGAGATCAGTTTAGTTTAATAACCGGCGAGCCATCGGTGTACAACATTGATGCGCTGGAAGATTCTGAATTGCTTTTACTAACCAAGCCTGCCGAAGAGGAAATGCTTAAGCAGATTCCAAAGATGGAAAGTTTTTTCCGGCTGCTTCTTCAAAATCATATCATAGCAACACAGCGCAGGTTGGTAAGTTCTCTCAGTAATTCTGCTGAAGAAAAATACCAGCAGCTTATCAATGCCTGTCCAACAATTCCACAACGTGTGCCGCAGCACATGCTGGCTTCTTACCTTGGTATTACACCTGAAACACTAAGCCGCCTGCGCAAACAAATCTCCCTGCGCAAATAATTTCTCTTGATATAGATCAAGAAAAATCTTATCACAAATCAATGTAATTTCTTACCACACCTCAATGGACGCAGGCATGTTGCGGGTGTAGCTTTGCTCCATAAAAAGTAAATCATGGCAATGAAAAAAACGATAGCAATCATAGGAGCTTCCGGTAACATGGGATCTGCGATTGCAAAAAGTCTTGCCACTTCACAATACAGGTTATTGTTATTTGGCAAAGAAGAAAATAAACTTAAAATAATTTTAAAAGAAATTAAAGCGGCCAACAGATCGGCAGATGCAGAAGTGATGGCATGTGCAGCGGACGCAAGCTGGGAAGCAGATATAATTATTGCTGCTGTACCCTTTGCTGCAGAAAAAGAATTAGCAGAAAAAATTAGGCAGGTAGCAACAGGCAAAATTGTTATTAGCATTTCCAATCCTTTAAACGAAACGTATACTGGGTTGATAACAGATAGCAATACAAGTTCTGCAGAAGAATTACAAAAACTGTTACCACATTCAAAAATTATAAAAGCATTTAATACAACTTTTGCCGGTGATTTTTCTCAACCACTCATCGATGGTAAAACAGTTGATGCTTTTATAGCAGGCAATGATGAAGAAGCTTTGGAAACTGTATCAGAAGTTGTAAGATCAACAGGCTTCAACCCGATCAAAGCAGGAGGATTAACAATTAGCAGAACATTAGAAAATATGCAATCACTACTTATCCAGTTAAGCATAAAAAATAATTACAACTGGGTAGCAGGCTGGAAAATTTTACATAACTAAAAATTTAAAAATAAAACTATGGAACTATTAAATGCATTAGAATGGCGTTACGCTTCTAAAAAAATGAATGGCAAACAAGTGCCTGAAGAAAAAGTAGAAAGAATTTTGGAAGCAATTCGTTTGGCACCATCATCAATGGGCTTGCAACCGTACACTGTGTTGTTGATAACAGATCCTGAAATAAAAAAACAAATATTACCTATTGCCAATAATCAACAACAAATTGTTGACGGCTCTCATCTTTTAGTGTTTGCAGCATGGGATAAAATAACACCGGAGCATGTTAACGATTATGTGAATCTCACTGCTACTACCAGAAATATTCCTGTAGAATCACTAGACCAATTCAAAAACATTTTGGTGAGTATTTCAAATCGTCCGCAGCAGGAAAATTATGAATGGGCTGCAAGGCAAAGCTACATCGCTTTTGCAACCGCCATTGCAGCAGCTGCAGAAGAAAGAGTAGATGCCACACCAATGGAAGGTTTTAACAATGCAGATCTGGATGTGTTACTGGGGTTAAAAGAAAAAGGTTTAAGAAGTATAACACTGCTTCCCCTAGGATACCGTGATTCAGAAAATGACTGGCTTGCAAAATTTCCTAAAGTAAGAAGAGAGAAAGAAAAATTATTTATCATCAACTAAAATAAAAAAAGATTAAAAAAAAATTAAAAAAAATCATGAAAAAAATATTTGCAACAAACGCTAATAACTGGACAGCCTTATTTGCAAGGCTTGCATTAGGCATAACTATTTTTCCGCACGGCGCACAAAAATTATTGGGCTGGTTTGGGGGTTACGGCTTTACAGGCACAATGGGATTTTTAACAACCCAGGCACACCTTCCCTGGATATTGGCTTTCCTTGTTATCATAATTGAAAGCATCGGGGCGCTTGCTTTAATATTTGGCTTTGGCACACGTATCGCCGCTTTTGGAATACTTGCAAATTTCTTAGGCATACTTTTTACAACGCATCTTGGCAATGGATTTTTTATGAATTGGTATGCTCAACCTAATAAAGGAGAAGGCATCGAGTATTTTATTTTGGTATTTGGTCTTGCAATAGTCTCTCTTATTGCTGGTGGCGGTAAAGCTAGTGCTGATGCAGTATTAACAGGAAAAACAAACAAAGTCATAAATCCATTTTTTGCAAATAATAAAAAAGTGATGGCTTAATTATTTATCATCAAAAACATTTTATGAAAGTTGAAATATGGTCAGATATAAATTGCCCCTTTTGCTATATAGGTAAACGCAAGTTTGAAAATGCATTGAAAGATTTTGAGCAGAAAGACAATGTAGAAGTTGTTTGGCGCAGTTTTCAATTAGATCCTGAAATGAAACCTGTAGCCGGACTGTCGGTGCATCAATATCTTGCCAACAGAAAAGGAGTAACGTTGGAAAAAGGAAAGGAGATGAATACATACATGAGTGGAGTGGCCAAAGAAGTTGGATTAGAGTACAACTTTAACGAGGCCGTAATCAATAACACAATGGATGCCCATCGGTTGTTGCATTTAGCAGCAGGGCACGGTGTGCAAAATCAGGTAAAAGAATTATTGTTCGCCGCATATTATACGCAGGGCAAAAACATTGGAGACATAGAAACATTAATTCAGATTGGAGAAAGCGCAGGATTAAATGCAGATGAAATAAGAACAATGCTGCAAACCGGTACGTATGAAAATGAAGTTAAACTGGATCAATACAAAGCACAGGAGTTGGGTATAAACGGAGTTCCATTCTTTGTATTCAATAATAAATATGGCGTTTCAGGAGCTCAGCCAACTGAAGTTTTTACTGAGGTTTTGGAAAAAATTTATGAAGAAGAAAAACCTTCTCTAAAAGAAATAACCACAGGTAGTGTTTGTACAACTGATGGTGTTTGTAATTAATTATATAACTAACCTGACAAACATTATATGCCTATCAGGTTTTTAATCAAAAAAAATAAAAATGAAAGTATTAATCGTTTTAACATCGCACAGTGAGCTGGGAAATACCGGGCACAAAACAGGTTTTTGGATTGAAGAGTTTGCTTCACCATATTATATATTAAAAGATGCCGGCGCACAAATTACTATTGCAACGCCAAAGGGCGGACAACCACCCATTGATCCCAAAAGTGCAGAACCTTCTAACCAAACTGAAGCAACAAAACGTTTTGATAAGGATACACATTTGCAGGATGTTTTAGCACACACAAAAAAATTATCTGAAATTTCTGCTGAAGATTATGATGCGGTATTCTATCCCGGCGGGCACGGTCCTTTGTGGGATTTGACCAATGATGAAAATTCTATTTCCCTTATCCAAAACTTTTGGAAAGCGGGCAAACCCGTAGCTGCTGTATGTCATGCGCCATCGGTATTATTGAATGTGAAAGATGAAAAGGGCGAGGCATTGGTAAGAGGAAAAAAAGTTACAGGCTTTACTAATACTGAAGAAGAAGCCGTACAATTAACCAATATTGTTCCTTTTTTATTGGAAGATGAATTAAAAAACAAAGGAGGCATTTATTCTAAAAAAGAAGATTGGGCCTCATACGTTGTGAAAGACGGATTATTAATTACCGGACAAAACCCTGCTTCATCCGAAGCAGCAGCAAAAGAATTGTTGGCCGTTTTAAAAAAATAAATTATGTCAACTAAAATAATTGAAAAAATATTACCTCCCCCTGCACCACATATGGTAGGAGATGGTTTCAGGGTTCACAATTTTTTTCCCTCAGGTTACACCAGCAATCAAAGGATGAGCCCATTCTTTATGATGGACTACAATTCCAAAATTGATTTTTCACCAAGAGAAACACCGAGAGGTGTCGGCGTACATCCGCATCGGGGCTTTGAAACTGTAACCATTGCGTACCACGGAAAGATCGCACACAACGACAGCACAGGCAATAGTGGCGTGATTGGTGAAGGTGATATACAATGGATGACAGCAGCCTCAGGCATATTGCACAAAGAATATCATGAACAGGAGTTTAGCAAAAAAGGCGGACCATTTCAAATGATACAACTGTGGGTTAACCTGCCTGCGAAAGATAAAATGAGCACACCCAAATACCAGGCAATAACCAACGATCAGTTGGGTAAATATCAATTACCTCATGAAGGTGGAGTGGTGGAAGTTATTGCCGGAGAATTTAAAGGAGTGAAAGGTGCAGCTTCAACATTTACCCCGATCGAAATGTACAATGCAAAATTAAAAAAAGGTGCATCAGTTGCTTTCGATCTACCTGAAACATTTAATACAGGGATACTTGTTGTTGAAGGTGAGATAAAAGTAAACGGAGAAAAAGCTGGTGTAGATAATTTCATTCTTTTTAAAAATGAAGGAGAAATAATTTCTATACAGGCAGATGAAGACAGCGTAGCATTTGTAATAAGCGGCGAGCCAATAAATGAGCCCATAGCGGCTTACGGACCGTTCCTGATGAACACACATGAAGAACTTGAGCAAGCGCTTGAGGATTTTAACCAAGGGAAATTCGGGGTTTTGCAAGACTAAGAACAGGTTATTTATTTTTTAAATTCTTAATCACTAATAAAAATTACAATTATGACAACTAAATGGAAGTTAGATCCTTCACACTCAGAGACCCAGTTTAAAGTAAGGCATCTTATGGTAACAAATGTAACAGGGTATTTTAAAAAATTTGATCTTACTGTTGAAACTGAAAATGATGATTTTAATTCAGCAAAAAAAATTGAGTTTACTGCTGACATTGATTCAATTGAAACCAATAGTGAACAGCGAAACGAACATTTAAAAGCAGATGATTTTTTTAATGCTGAAAAATTTCCGCAACTAACATTTGTAAGTAATGATTACAATGGCATAGGAGATGAGGCAACACTAAACGGTGAGCTCACCATCAGGGATATTACAAAACCCATAAAGCTAAACATTGAATACGGCGGAAAAGTTATTGATCCCTACGGACAAACAAAAGCTGGATTTACAGTAACAGGAAAAATAAGCCGTAAGGAGTTTGGTTTAGTATGGAGTCCGGTAACCGAAGCCGGTCATGTGGTTGTTAGCGATGATATCCGTATTTTATGTGAGATTCAATTGGTAAAGCAAAAAGTAGAAGAGCTTGTTGAAGAAGCAGCAACAGTATAAACCTCATCCCTAACACTACTCCACTTGTGGAGAAGTGAATAAAAGCAGGAAGATTTAAAAACCTTCCTGCTTTTAAAATTTTGATTCCGTTTACAGCCTGCTTTACAATGGTAAATTCAACTTACCCGTCGGTTTCATGTCCATAAAAAACAACTTTGTGGAATCGGCTCCTTGTCTTACAATCCAAACGCTTTCTCATAAACCATTTTGCCCTTTTTCACTAATACCGCAGTAACAAATACTTCGGCATAAACGTTGAGAAGGTTAAAGGCTATCTTTAAAAGAATAAAATCTTTCTTTTTATCAACAATAATTTCCGAAGAATCGAAAAATTTAAATTATGGCTAAAGTAGTAACATTACAGAAAATAAAAGAAGCCGAGTCTGATGCAAAAGAAGATGCTGCAACAGCCATAAAAGAATATGAAGAAGCCATAAAGAAAAATGCTTTGGCAGAAAAACCTTATGACAGGCTGATGATAATTTATCGCAAAGAGAAGAATTATAAAAAAGAATTAAGAATAATTATTGCAGGAATAAAAGCATTTGAAACTTTTTACAGATCAAAAAAAAGTCGTTCAAAAAAAATTGTAGATATCAGTCAAAAATTAAACAGGATTTTTGGGTTTACAGATAAAAAAGGAAATACACTTTACGATCCTGAACCTATTGCACGCTGGAAAAAAAGAAAAGCAGTGGTAGAGAAAAAAATAAAATAAGAACACACCTGAATTTTTTGAAAATAATCTCAACCAGCCTTCATCAGCTCAGGCTAACAAATCTTCTGTTCAGATGTTGAGATTTTTCAATCGCTCAAACATGGGCATCACAGTTTTAATTTTAAACCTCCATTTACAACAAACCCATCTACCGGCGCATAAATATCTTTAAATACAGGATTGGATACTGTGCCTGTATAAATACTTTCAAATTTTGTTTGACGTACATCTCCGAAGTTTTCAAAATT